>CAYGMS010000129.1:382-6782 GCA_964350905.1 uncultured Thiobacillus sp.
GACGCACCCACTTCGAGAATATCGGCAAGACGGATCGCCAGGCCATCATCATTGATGAACTGCCGTATCAGGTGAACAAGGCCAATCTCTTGATCAAGATCGGTGAACTGGTGCGCGAAAAGCAGATCGACGGCATTTCCGATCTGCGCGACGAGTCGGACAAGTCCGGCATGCGCGTGTACATCGAACTGAAGCGTGGCGAAAACGCCGATGTGATCCTGAATAATCTGTACAAGCAGACGCAGATGCAGGACACCTTCGGCATGAACATGGTGGCGCTGATCGATGGCCGGCCACGTCTGCTCAACCTGCGCGAAATGCTCGACGCCTTCCTGCGCCACCGCCGCGAGGTTGTCACCCGCCGCACCGTGTTCGACCTCCGGAAGGCGCGCGAACGCGGCCATATCCTGGAAGGCCTGGCGGTGGCGCTGGCCAACGTCGACGAGATTGTCGAGCTGATCAAGAGTTCGGAAACCCCGATCATTGCCAAAACACGCTTGCTGGACCGCGCGTGGAAGTCGGCGATGGTCGAGGAAATGCTGGCCCGCATCGACCCCGAGTTTTCACGGCCGGTGAATATCGGCGCCGAGTATGGCTTGCATGCGGATGGCTATCACCTGTCTGAAATCCAGGCACAGCGCATTCTCGAGATGCAACTGCAGCGCCTCACCAATCTGGAATCGGACAAGATCATTGGCGAGTACAAGGAAATCATGGACAAGATCGCCGATCTACTCGATATCCTGGCTAGCCCGTTGCGTATCACTCAAATCATTCGTGAAGAACTGACCCAGATTCGGGATCAGTTTGGTGACGGACGCCGCTCGGTCATCGTCGAAAACGCGCAAGACATGTCGATGGAAGACCTGATCAAGCCGGAAGAGATGGTCGTCACGCTGTCGCACGGCGGCTACATGAAGTCGCAGCCGATGGATGACTACCGTGCGCAGAAGCGCGGTGGCCGCGGCAAGCAGGCAGCGGGCACCAAGGACGAAGACTTCATCGAGAAGATGTTCGTCGCCAACACCCACGATTACATCCTCTGCTTCTCCAACCGTGGCCGCATGTACTGGCTCAAGGTTTACAACGTGCCAGCAGGTGGTCGCATCGCGCGCGGCAAGCCCATCGTCAACCTGCTGCCGCTGGAGGAGGGCGAGAAAATCAACGCGCTGCTGCCGGTCAAGTCGTTTGATGATGAGCACTATGTGTTCATGGCGACCAGCAACGGCATCGTCAAGAAGACGCCTTTGAGCGACTTCTCGCGTCCGCGTACCGCCGGCATCATTGCGGTGGCGCTGGACGAGGACGATTTCCTGATCGGTGCGTCTATCACCGACGGCCGACACGACGTGATGCTGTTCTCGGATGGCGGCAAAGCCGTGCGTTTCGATGAAAACGATGTGCGCCCAATGGGCCGCACCGCGCGTGGCGTCATCGGCATGAAACTGGCCGAGGGCAAGAAGCTGATTTCGCTGCTGGTGGCCGAAGACGAAAATGATTTTGTGCTGACCGCGACTGAAAATGGCTTTGGCAAGCGCACATCGATTTCCGAATACACCCGCCACGCCCGTGCGACGCAAGGCATGATCGCGATCCAGACCAGCGAGCGTAATGGTCGTGTGGTGGCCGCCACGCTGGTGAAACCAGACGACGAAATCATGTTGATCACCACCGGCGGCGTGCTGATCCGTACACGCGTCAATGAAATCCGCGCCATGAGTCGTTCGACTCAGGGCGTCACCCTGATCAATCTGGACAAGGGTGAAAAACTGATCAGCCTGGAAAAAGTGGCTGAAACCGACAACGAAGAGGAATTAGAGGACTAACGCATGACCATATATAACTTCAGCGCCGGCCCTGCCGTGTTGCCTAAGGATGTGTTGCAGCAGGTTCAGGCCGAAATGGTCGACTGGCATGGCAGTGGCATGTCGGTGATGGAAATGAGTCATCGCGGCAAGGAATTCATGGGGATTGCTGCCGAGGCTGAAGCCGACCTGCGTGAGTTGATGGCGATTCCCGCCAACTACAAGGTGCTGTTCCTGCAGGGCGGCGCGTCCTCGCAGTTCGCCATGGTGCCGATGAATTTGCTGCGCGGCAAAGCCAGCGCCGATTACCTGAATACCGGCGAGTGGTCGAAGAAAGCCATCAAGGAAGCCAAGCGTTACGGCGCGGTCAATGTGGTGGCGACCAGCGAAGACAAGAACTTCAGCTATGCACCGGCACAGGCTCAGTGGAAGCTCGATTCCAATGCCGCCTACGTGCATTACACGCCCAATGAAACCATCGGGGGCGTGGAGATTTTCTGGACGCCGGAAACCGGCAGCGTGCCGCTGGTGGCTGACATGTCATCGACCATCCTGTCGCGGCCGATCGATGTGTCGAAATTTGGCGTGATCTACGCCGGTGCGCAGAAAAACATCGGCCCGGCCGGCCTCACCATCGTCATCGTGCGCGAAGACCTGATCGGTCAGGTCGTTGCCGGCACACCGACCATGTTCGATTACAAGACGCACGCTGACAATGAATCGATGTACAACACGCCGCCGACCTTCGGCATGTACACCGCCGGATTGGTGTTCAAGTGGCTGAAGGCGCGCGGTGGTCTTGTCGCGATGGAAAAGACCAACCGTGAAAAGGCCGGCCTGCTGTATGACGCGCTCGATGCAACGGATTTCTACAATTCACCGGTGGCGATGGATAACCGCTCATTGATGAATGTGCCGTTCACCCTGAAAGACGCGGCGCTCGACGAGGCCTTCCTCAAGGGCGCCAAGGAGCGTGGCCTGCTGCAGTTGAAAGGCCACCGTTCGGTCGGCGGCATGCGGGCTTCGATCTACAACGCCATGCCGATTGAAGGCGTGGCCGCACTGGTTGCCTACATGGCCGAATTCGAGAAAAGCCATGGCTGAGGCGCGCAAGGTGCTTACGCTCAATGCCATTTCCGCGCGTGGATTGGCGCGCCTGCCGCAGCATTATGTCGTCGGCGGTGATGTCACGGACCCTGATGCCATTCTGGTCCGCTCGGCCAACATGCACGAGATGGAGATACCTGCATCGGTGCTGGCGATAGGCCGCGCAGGTGCGGGTACCAACAACATTCCGGTCAAGAAGCTGTCGGAACGCGGCGTGCCGGTGTTCAACGCACCGGGCGCCAACGCCAATGCCGTGAAGGAACTGGTGGTGGCCGGCATGTTGATGGGCGCGCGCAATCTGGTGCCGGCGCTCAAGTTTGCCGATGACCTGTCGGGCTCGGACGAAGAAGTGCACAAGGCGACCGAAGCCGGCAAAAAGAATTTTGCCGGCATGGAGTTGCCGGGCCGCACACTGGGCGTGATTGGCCTCGGCGCGATCGGTTCGTATATTGCCGAAGCGGCGATCAGGCTTGGCATGAACGTGATCGGCTTCGATCCGGCGATCACGGTGGATGCCGCCTGGCGTTTGCCGTCACAGGTCAAGCGTGCCGAAAGCGTGGAAGACGTGCTGCGCCAGGCAGATTTTGTCACGCTGCATGTACCGTTGCTGGACGCCACACGCAACCTCATCAACGCCCAGCGCATCGGCGTGATGCGCCCTGGCGCGGTCCTGCTCAACTTTGCGCGCGAAGGCGTGGTGGATAACGCTGCGGTGATTGAGGCGCTCGACGCCAACAAGCTGCATGCCTACATCTGCGACTTTCCGGCCAATGCATTGAAGGGCCATGCCAAAGTGGTGGCACTGCCGCATCTGGGCGCGAGCACGTCCGAGGCTGAAGAAAATTGCGCGATGATGGTGGTTGAGCAGATGGTGGACTATCTTGAAAACGGTAATGTGCTGAATGCGGTCAATTTTCCCAACGTCAGCATTCCGCGCGAATCAACGTACCGCATCGCGATCGCCAATGCCAACGTTCCCAATATGGTGAGCCAGATTTCGACCGTACTGGCCGCTGCCGGACTCAATATTCACAACATGGTCAACAAGTCCAAGGGCGATATCGCCTACACGCTGGTCGATGTCGACAGTGCCGTGACTGCCGCGGTGACCCAGCAACTCGCTGCCATCGCGGGCGTGCTGGCCGTACGTTATCTGCCCGAATAATGATGGATGACGCGCTGAAGGCGCTGCGCGCGCGCATTGACAGTATCGACGACGCGATCCTGCAGTTGGTGTCGGAGCGTGCAGGGTTTGCCCAGCAGGTGGGCCATACCAAGAAGGGTGAAAAAATCTATCGCCCCGAGCGCGAGGCACAGATTGTGCGCCGCCTGCGCGAAAACAATCCCGGGCCATTGTCAGGTGAGGTGATCGAGCGACTGATCCGCGAAATCATTTCATCCTGCCGTGCGCTGGAACAGGCCACGCGCGTGACCTATCTGGGACCTGCGGGCACGTTCAGCCAGCAGGCAGTGCACAAGCACTTTGGCCATGAGGCCGAAGCACTGGCCGAGGCGGATATCGACGCCTGTTTTCATGCAGTGGAAACAGGCCGGGCCGACTTTGCCGTGGTGCCGGTGGAAAACTCGACCGAAGGTGCCATTGCACGTACGCTCGATCTCATCGTGTCCAGCCCGCTGAAAATCTGCAGCGAGGTGATGCTGCCAATTCACCAGATGCTGATGCGCAAGCACGCGGGACTGGAAGGTGTTGCCCGTATCTATGGCCATGCGCAATCGCTTGCGCAATGCCAGCTGTGGCTCAATCGTCATCTTCCCACGGCCGAGCGCATCAGCGTGGTCAGCAACAGTGAGGGCGCAGTCCGTGCCGCGGCTGATCCCGATGCGGTTACGCTGGGCTCGGTTGCCGCTGCCGAGTTGTATGGCCTGACCGTGGTGGAAGCACGCATCGAGGATGAACTCAGCAATACCACGCGTTTTCTGGTGCTGGGGAAAACCGACGCTGCCCCGTCCGGACACGACAAAACGTCATTGGTGATGGGTGCGCGCAATCAGCCCGGTGCCATCGTCAACCTGCTGCAGCCGTTGGCCGACGCCGGCATTTCCATGAGCAAGCTTGAATCGCGCCCGGCGCGGGGCAGCAATTGGGAATACCTGTTTTTTGTCGTCTGCAGCGGTCACCGCGAGGACCCGAAAATGATCGCTGCGCTGGCTGAAATCGAAACACGCGCCGCCTTCCTCAAGGTTCTCGGCTCCTATCCCGCCGCTTCGGTATGAATGCCTGCGACTTGACTTTTTCTGGCCTGGCGCCTGCGCACGTGCGTGCGATTGCTCCGTACCTGCCCGGCAAGCCCATATCCGAGCTGGCGCGCGAACTGGATTTGAACGAGGCCGATATCGTCAAGCTGGCATCGAACGAAAACCCGCTTGGCCCCAGCCCGCTCGCGCTGGCCGCCGCGCAGGATGCGTTGCATGACATGGCGCTCTATCCGGACGGTGCCGGCTTTGCCTTGAAGGCGAAGCTGTCGGCAAAGCTTGGTGTGGCGGCGAACCAGATCGTGCTGGGCAACGGGTCGAACGATGTTCTGGACATGGCGGCACGTGCCTTCCTGACCGCTGGCACCTCCTCGGTCTATGCGCAGTACGCCTTTGCGGTGTACCCGATTGCCACCCAGACGGTAGGCGCACAGGGTATTGCGGTGGCGGCGAAGGATTACGGACACGACCTCGGTGCCATGCGCGCGGCGATCCGCGACGACACGCGTGTGCTGTGGATCGCCAACCCCAACAATCCGACTGGCACCTTTCTGCCGTGGAGCGAAATCGAGGCCTTTCTCGCAACCGTTCCGCCGTCAGTGTTGGTGGTGCTGGATGAAGCCTACGGCGAGTACCTGCCGCCAGCCGAGCGCTGCGACACCGCAGCCTGGCTGGCACGTTTCCCCAATCTGCTGATCAGCCGGACCTTTTCCAAGGCTTATGGCCTGGCGGGATTGCGCGTCGGTTACGGGCTGGGCAGCGCTGAGGTCATCGATTTGCTGAATCGTGTGCGCCATCCATTCAACGTCAATGCACCGGCCCTGGCTGCGGCCGAAGCGGCGCTCGACGACAGCGAATTCCTGGCGCGCAGCTATGCACTGAATAGCACGGGCATGGCGCAACTGGTGGCAGGGCTTGACGCACTGGGCGTCGATACCGTGCCTTCAAAAGGCAACTTTCTGCTGGCAAAAGTCGGCGACGCGGCACGAATCAATGATGAATTGCTGGCGCGCGGTGTGATTGTGCGCCCGGTAGCCAATTACGGCCTGCGCGAATTCCTGCGCGTATCAGTCGGCCTGGCCGGGCAGAATGCCCGTTTTCTTGAAGCGTTGAAAGCTTGTCTGTGATCGTCGAAAAACTCGCCATCGTGGGTACCGGTCTGATCGGCGGTTCGTTTGCCCTGGCCTTGAAACAGGCGGGCGCGGTGGGCGAGGTGCTGGGCGTGGGCCGCAATCCGGCCAGCCTGGATGCGGCAATCGAGCGCGGGTTGATTG
>CAYGMS010000130.1:0-6720 GCA_964350905.1 uncultured Thiobacillus sp.
GTCTACGTCAGGGCATCTACGCTGGTCCCGAACGGGCATTCGAAGTGGGTGCGAAGTACGCCTTCTGATCGTGCGTTATTTCACTCACAGATGTTTGAGTCTATTTCTGTCTTGTGCCAGCTCATGCGTACAAGGCAGCATTAGCCCTGCATCACGGCTTCTGAGGAAACGTGGTCGTCACAATTAACAACGTACTGACCTCCGACGAACTAGCGGCAATCCGCCAACAGCTCGCCGGGGCAATCTGGGCGATCGGCCTGTCGGCCGGCGCGCAGGTCGCGCTCGTCAAGAAAAACCAGCAACTCCCGGAAGACGCGCCGCAGCTATGCGTACTCCGGCTTTTCGTCATGCGCGCGCTGAACCGCAGCAAAACCCTGCCCTCTTCCGCCCAATTTCAACCGCTATCGCGGCGACACCAACACCTACGGCTGGCACGACAACAACACCTTGTCAGCCAGCCACGTCATTCTTCCAATCGAACGAGGTATGAAATCATGCAAACGCGCGAAACATTGTCACGGCACCCTCACGGTGCTGCATCCCCAAAACTCATAAGGACCAGCCTGTTATCCCGGTGGATGGCGCTGTTGGCCGCGGGTCTAGTCTCGCCGGCCTGGGCCGGCAGCGAGATCACCCTGCCAGCGCTTCAGGTGACCGCCAAGGGCTACGCCGCCGACCCGCTGGCCACCGCCAACGCGGTCGAGTCGCTGGCGCCGTCCGCCATGAGCGGCGTCGCTGGCGGTCTTTTCGTCGGCGAACCGGGCCTGGCAGCCCACACTGACGGCGCCTGGGGACAGAACCCGGTGCTGCGCGGCCTGAAGAAGGAAAGCGTGGTGGTGCTGGTGGATGGTGTCAGGGTGAACTCGGCCCAACCGGTCGGCGCCATCGCCTCCTTCCTCGACTTGGGCTTGCTCGACCGTGTCGAGGCGGTGAAGGGGCCGACCTCGGTGTTGTACGGCAGCGGTGCCATGGGCGGCGTGGTCAACCTGATCACGCCGGAGGCCGAATTCCGGAAAACGCCCGGCTGGGACGGTCGTTTCAGCCTGGGCGCATCGAGCGCGGACGACGGTTTCAACGGTGCAGTGCTGGGTCGTTACGGCAATGCCGACCATGCCCTGGTGCTGGGCGCGGCGGCGCGCAAGGCAGGTGATTACGCCGCGCAGGACGGCAAGGTCGCCTCGACCGGATACGCGTCGGACAGCCTGTTGTTCAAGTCTCGCCACCGGCTGTCGGGCGACCTGAGCCTGACCCTCAACCTGCAACGCCACAGTGACGACGACGTCTGGTATCCCGGCTCAACGCGCACCGGCGGCCAGCCCGGCGGCGCCGGCATCTCGCCGTTGCTGGGCACGGTGACCCTGCATTCGCCGGAGCAGCGGCGTGAGCTGTACGAGGTGGGCATTGAGGGCAAACTGGGCGGCAGCCAGGTGACGGCCGAGCTGTATCGCCAAGAGGTGTTCCGCCAGATTCGTGCCTGGTCGGCCAATCTGGGCCGGGACTACGTGCGCAACGACGTCAGCTTCGAGACGACCGGCGCGCGCGCGTCCTACCTGGCGCCGGTGGCCGAGGGCCATCTGCTCACGCTCGGCGTCGACGCCTGGCGGATGACCGGCGACCCCGAACGCTACATGGACAACAACGCGCCGGCATTCAACAACAACGTGCGCAACGACCCGTTCTCCAACGGCGAGGTCACCTCGACCGGCCTGTTCGTACAGGATGAGTTCAGCCTGGGCGCCACCCAGATCCAGGCTGGCTTGCGTTACGACCGGGTGATCGGCGACGCCGCGCAAAAGGGCAGCGGCCCGACGGCGCAAACCACCGGCCTGAAGCATAGCGACGGCACTGTTTCCTGGTCGATTGGCGCGGTGCACGCGGTGTCTGACCGCTTCAATCCCTACGTCAACGTCGGCCAGGCCTACCGGGCGGCGGACATGCGCGAACGCTTCGAGGACGCGGCCCGGGGCGACGGCTATTATGTGGTAGGCAACCCGCAACTGGAGCCGGAGTTCTCCACCTCCTTCGAAATCGGTGCCAAGGGGCGCTCGGGTAGCATGGAATACCGCGCTGCCGTCTTCCATACCACGGTCAAGGACTTTATCGCCGGGCGCATCACGGGCACCAACCATGCCGGCACCGGCCTGCCGATCAAGCTGACCGAGAACCTGGACAAGGTGGTGATTTATGGTGCCGAAGGCGGCGCCAGCTGGCCGCTGGGCGCTTATGTCATGGATGCCGCCTTCACCTGGCTGCGCGGCGACAACGAGCAGGACGACGAGCCGATGTACCAGATGCCAGCGCCGGAGCTGCGTATCGGTATCGGCCAGCCGGCGGAGCGGGGTCTACGCTGGCATGCCCAGGTGCGCGGCGTGGCGAAGCAGGACCGCATCGCCACAACATTCAGCAACGGCACCGAGAACGCCACGCCGGGCTATGCCACCGTCGACCTGTCCGCCGGCTGGGGCTTCGGCAAGGTCGGCGCGCTGGCCGCACTCGATCTGGATGCCTCGTTGACCAACCTGCTTGACAAGGGCTATCACGATCATCTGACCGACGGCATTTCCGGGCGGGAGATCCAGGCGCCGGGGCGCAGTCTCAATCTGGCTCTGAAAGGTCGATTCTGATGCGCGTCGGACTGTTTCTGCTGCTGTTCGCGCTGGCCGCCACCGCCCACGCCGCCAAGCTGCCCAAACTCACCCTGTCTGGCCCCTATGCCTCGGTTTCCAATCCGCTCATCCACATGCTGGAGAGCGGAGCGCTGAAAGACCTGGCCGACAAGGTGGAGTTCGTGCCCTGGAAGGACCCGGACCAGTTGCGGGTGCTGGCCATCGAGGGCAAGGCCGACTTCGTCGCGATGCCCACCAACGTGGCAGCCAATCTGTACAACCGGGGCGTCAAGCTGAACCTGCTCAACGTCTCCACCTGGGGCGTGCTGTGGATGGTGTCGCGCGATCCCAAGTTGAAGACCTTGGCCGATTTCAAAGGCAAGGAGATTGCCATGCCCTTCCGCGCCGACATGCCGGACATCGTCTTCGGTCTGCTGGCGGAAGGGCAGGGCATCGATCCGCGCCGCAATTTCAAGCTGCGTTATGTCGCCAGCCCGCTCGACGCCATGCAGCTTCTGGTCATGCGCCGGGTCGACCATGCCCTGCTGGCGGAGCCGGCGGTGTCCATGGCCTTGCGCAAGACGAAATCCTTTCCGATCAGCCTGGTCGCGCCGGACCTGTACCGTAGTGTCGATCTGCAGAAGGAATGGGGTCGGGTTTACCAGACCGAAGCGCGCATGCCCCAGGCCGGCATCGTCGCGCTGGGCAAGACACGTGAAGACGCGAAACTGGTGGAACGCTTCCAGAGCGCCTATGCGGCCTCGTTGAAATGGTGTCAGGCCCATGCCGACGAATGCGGCAAGTTGGTCGCCAAGCGGGTGGACATGCTGACACCCGAGGCAGTGGCGGATTCCATGGTGATGAGCCAGATGCGCTTCGTCACCGCTCAGGAAGCCCGGCCGGAACTGGAGATATTCTTCAAGCGTCTGCATGCCAAGCAGCCGGCCCTGCTGGGTGGCAAGCTGCCGGACGCAGGGTTTTATGGATCCTCCACAATAGGGATGGGTGCCAAACCATGACTCTGCTGCGCACCTGGCTCGCCGGCATCCCCGCCTACCTGTGGAGCGGCTGGGGCGCCATCAGCAGTCTCATGCTGTTCTTCGCCCTGTGGGATTGGGGCGCTCAGGTCTATGGCGATCTGGTGCTGCCCAGTCCGCTGGCCACCTTCAACACCCTGGCCGGCCTGTTAGCTGAAGGCACGGCCTGGCCGGAACTGGCGGTGACCGCGAAGCGCGCCCTGATCGGTTTCACCCTATCGCTGGCGGTGGGCAGTGTGCTCGGCCTGCTGGCCGGGCTGTCCATGACCGTGGCCATGATGTCGCGGCCCATTGTCACCGTGCTGGTGGGTATGCCGCCCATCGCTTGGCTGGTGCTGGCCCTGCTGTGGTTCGGTAGCGGCGACGCCACACCGGTGTTCACCGTGTTCATCGCCTGCTTTCCCATCGCCTTCGTCGGCGCCCTGCAAGGCACCCGCACGCTGGACGACCAGTTGAAGGACGTGGCACGCGCCTATCGCCTGCCGCTGCGCATGACACTGACCGACGTCTACCTGCCGCATGTGGTGTCCTACCTGTTTCCAGCCTGGATCGCCGCGCTCGGCATGTCCTGGAAGATCGTTGTGATGGCGGAACTGCTATCCACCCAGGACGGCGTTGGCGCGGCGCTGGCGGTGTCGCGTTCGCATCTCGATACGGCCGCCAGCATGGCCTGGATCGCCGCCGTGGTCGGCCTGCTGTTGGCGGTGGAATACCTGGTGTTGGAGCCGATCAAGCGCGAGGTGGAAGGTTGGAGGCCTGTCCAATGAGCCTGACCGTGCAAGGCGTAGGCCACCGCTTTGATCTCACCGATGTGCTGTCCGGCATCGACCTCGCCATCGCGCCCGGCGAAGCGGTCGCCCTGGTCGGGCCGTCAGGCTGCGGCAAAACCACACTGCTGCATCTGATCGCCGGTCTGGAACCGGCCGGCGAGGGCCGCATCGACAACGGTTTCGGGCATGCGGCACATGTCTTCCAGCAGCCCCGGTTGCTGCCCTGGAAAACGGCGCGCGACAACATCGCCCTGGGTCTCAAGGCGGGCGGCATGGCATGCGCCGAACGGGACGCCCGCGCCGGCACCATCGGTCGCCGGCTGGGCTTGAGCGACGACGACCTGGACAAGTTTCCGCACCAGCTTTCCGGCGGCATGCAAAGCCGTGTCGCATTGGCGCGCGCCTTCGTGTTGGAGCCGGACCTGTTGCTGCTGGACGAGCCATTTTCCGCCTTGGACATCGGCTTGAAAGCGGAGCTGTACGCGCTGCTGTTGAAGGAACTGGAGCAGCGCGGCGCCAGCCTGTTGATGATCACCCATGACCTGGTGGAAGCCGTGCGCCTCACCGACCGCATCCTGATGATGGCGCCGGAGCCGGGCCGCATCGTCGGCGTGTTCCAGCTCGACCAGCCTCGTCTGGATCGTAGCGAGGAATGGATCTATCGAACCACGGCCGCGTTCATGGAGGCCCCGGCGGTGCGGGAAGGATTCGGGCTGCCCACGGCAGCGGCCGCCGATGAGGCCGCCCCGATTCAGATTGTTCAATTTCCGTCGACGGATGCCATGGCGTCCTGTTGCGGTTCGCTTAAACCGAAAGCCCACGCATGCGGCAAACATTGATCCCGGGTCTGGCCGCGAGGCCGCTGTTCCTGTGCGGCTTCCGCCCCTTCTATCTGGCTACCGCCGGTTACGCCGTGTTCCTGCTGGCGGCCTGGTCGGCCATGCTGTCCGGCGGCTTGCCGATGCCGGACGTCCCCGGGGGTCCGCTGGTCTGGCATGTCCACGAACTGATTTACGGTTTCGCACTGGCCTCGGTGGCGGGCTTCCTGCTCACCGCCGTGCCGGAATTCACCGGCGGCGCTATCGTCGACCGACGCCGGCTGCTCGGGCTGTTCCTGCTCTGGTCGGCCGGCCGCTTAACCTACTGGCTGGCCGGGACGATCACGATCTGGCCGGCGGCGCTGTTCAACCTGGGCTTCCTCGCCTGGCTGGCGTTCCTGTTCGCACCACCGATCTGGCGCGATCCGGGCCGGCCACACCTGAGCTTTTTACTAGCCCTGACGG
Source organism: uncultured Thiobacillus sp. (assembly GCA_964350905.1). GTDB lineage: Bacteria > Pseudomonadota > Gammaproteobacteria > Burkholderiales > Thiobacillaceae > Thiobacillus. The sequence continues at coordinate 5,697 of CAYGMS010000130.1, forward strand.
CGTTGACCATCGCCCAATCGGGTGTATTCTTCGGCGCCGGCCCGATGGCCTGGCTGTATGTCGCGGTGGGCGTGCTGATGATCCTGATCGTCATCGCCATGAGCCGCATCTCCATGCGCCTGATCAACGGCATGCTGGACGGCGAGGGTGTCACCAACGTGAACTACCTGGCCCGGCCGCCGCGCCGCAACCTGGCCATGTTCGCCATCGGCCTGTTCACCGCCGTGGAATTTCTGCTGCCCGGCAACGGCGTCGCCGGCTGGCTGGCCCTGGCCGCCGCCGCCGCCGTGTTAAACCTGCTGGGCGACTGGCACATCGGCCGCCATCTGTTCAATCGCTGGATCTTCATGCTCTACGTGGTCTACTGGCTGATGGCCCTGGGCTACGGCCTGATCGGCGTGGCGATCCTGGTTGACTGGCCCCTGGTTTCGGCCGGGCGGCATCTGCTGTTGGCCGGGGCGATGAGCCTGGCCATCTTCGCCGTGATGACGGTGGCCGGCCGTATTCACGCTGGTTACTGGCTCGACCGGCGGCCCTGGATTCCGCTCGCGGCCGGCTTGATCGTCGCGGCGGCGCTGGTCCGCGCACTCGCCGCCGTGCCGGTGCTGGCCGAAAGGGCCAATCTGTTGATGGCGGTATCGGCCCTGGCCTGGATGGCGGCGTTCGTGCTGTTCCTCGTTTACTTCTGGCCGGTGCTGGTCGGCCCCCGCCCGGACAACGCCAGCGGCTGCGCGGAGCCGGTACGGCCGGACGATACGCCGGCCAACGAATTCGCCTGTTGAGAACAAAATCAAAGACGTTGCCATTGCGGAGACCCGAATGATCCGCGACCTCAGCCACGGAGACACCAGACTCGACCTGCCGGCCATGCAGCGGTTGCGCGGCGTCGAGTCTGGGGCGGGTTGGATAGCAGCAGACTGCCTGGGCGAGGCTACTGGTGTCTTTGCTGCTGGTCGGCCTGAATCTGGACTGCCCCTCGTATTCAATGGACGAAACGTCCGCTTCGCAAAGAACAGGCTTTCCC
>CAYGMS010000131.1:0-6694 GCA_964350905.1 uncultured Thiobacillus sp.
TTCTGGCGCAGGATGTGCGCAAGATCATCATCACGACGATCTTCAAGTTCGGCGAAGCCACGGGCAGCCTCAACGATCGCAGCAACATCATTGCGCTTGTGGACGAGGCCCACCGCACTCAAGAGGGCGACCTTGGCCGCAAGATGCGCGAGGCCCTGCCCAATGCCTTCCTGTTCGGCCTGACCGGCACGCCCATCAACCGCGCCGACCGCAACACTTTCTACGCATTTGGTGCCGACGAGGACGAAAAGGGCTACATGAGTCGCTACGGCTTCGAGGAATCGATACGCGACGGCGCCACGCTGAAACTGCACTTCGAGCCGCGCCTGATCAATCTGCACATCGACAAGACCGCCCTCGATGCCGCCTACAAAGAGTTGACCGGCGGCCTATCGGATTTGGACAAGGACAACCTCGCCAAGACCGCAGCCAAGATGGCCGTGCTGGTGAAGACACCCGAGCGCATCCGCAAGGTGTGCGAGGACATCGTCGAGCACTTCCAGACCAAGGTGGAGCCCAACGGCTTCAAGGGACAGGTCGTCACCTTCGATCGTGCGTCCTGCCTGCTGTTCAAGGCTGAACTGGATAAGCTTTTACCGCCTGAGGCCACGGACATCGTGATGTCGGTGCAGGCGTCCGATAAGAAGGAGCATCCAGAGTACGCGACCTACGACCGTTCGCGCGATGAAGAGGAACGGCTGCTCGATCGCTTCCGCGACCCTGCCGACCCGCTGAAGCTGATCATCGTCACCGCCAAGCTGCTGACTGGCTTTGATGCCCCCATCCTGCAGGTGATGTACCTGGACAAACCGCTACGCGACCACACGTTGTTGCAGGCGATCTGTCGGGTGAACCGCACCTACTCCGAGCAGAAGACTCACGGACTGATCGTGGACTACCTCGGCATCTTCGATGACGTGGCAGCAGCGCTGGAGTTTGATGACCAGAGCGTCAGGCAGGTGATAAGCAATATCCAGGAGCTGAAGGACAAGCTACCGGAGGCAATGCAAAAGTGCCTTGCCTTCTTCCCGGGTATTGACCGCAACCAACAAGGCTACGAGGGACTGATCGCCGCCCAGCAGTGCCTACCCAACAACACGGTGCGCGACAACTTTGCGGCCGAGTTCAGCGTACTCAACAAGATATGGGAGGCGCTGTCACCCGACAGCGTGCTGGGCCCCTACGAGAAAGACTACAAGTGGCTGTCTCAGGTGTACCAGTCAGTGCAGCCCTCCAGTGGACACGGCAAGCTGATCTGGCATTCACTCGGCGCCAAGACGATTGAGTTGATTCATCAGAACGTGCATGTGGATGCTGTGCGCGATGACCTCGATACCCTGGTGCTGGATGCAGACTTGCTGGAGGCGGTGCTCTCGAATCCCGACCCGAAAAAGGCCAAGGAGATCGAGATCAAGCTGAAGCGCAGGCTAAGAGGGCATGCGGGTAATCCCAAGTTCAAGAAGCTGTCGGAACGGCTTGATGCCCTGAAGGATCGCTTCGAGTCCGGACAGATCAATAGCGTGGAGTTCTTGAAGCAGTTACTGGAGATCGCCAAGGAAACCCTGCAAGCCGAGAAGGAAGTGCCACCCGAAGAAGACGAGGATCGAGGCAAGGCGGCCCTTACCGAGCTGTTCAACGAGGTCAAGACGGCTGAGACGCCCATCATGGTCGAACGGGTGGTCACGGACATCGACGAGATCGTGCGCCTGGTTCGCTTCCCGGGCTGGCAGGGCACGCTGGCCGGCGAGCGTGAGGTGAAGAAGGCGCTGCGCAAGGCCCTCTTCAAGTACAAGCTGCACGCCGATGAGGACCTGTTCGAGAAGGCGTTTAGCTATATCCGGCAGTATTACTAAGTGCGCTTATACAAGAATACAAAACCAGCCGTATAACAGTTACGGCTGGGCTTCCAGGTGAGGATGCCCCGACTTGAACGACGAATCTATCCTGCCATTTCTGAGCCAGTTTGATCCTCCGCTTCAGGCGGAGGGCAGTCTCGATCCTCTTGGTCTTTACTCAATCGCCGATGCGCTTGGCGTGCGGCTGGCTCCGGGCGTGCGAGAACGGCAATCCAAGCCACGTTATCTGACTCTCGCTTTGGTGGGGATGGCCGCCTGCGGTGATGCCGTGGTGGCCACGGGCGAGGCTAAACGCCTCCCGGCCTGGTTGGTGTACGAATGGCTGGTGGTGGAAGCGCTGATGCGTCGCGCTGAAGGGGGAGTTTTGTCAGGCATTCCAGGACGGGACAAGGTGCTGTCGACAATTGCCGCAAATGACGTGGTCTGTATGCGCACTTACCCGTGAGGCAATTGGAAAGGGCTTGCATCTCTGCAAGCCCTTGATATTTATGGCGTCCCCACGGGGATTCGAACCCCGGTTACCGCTGTGAAAGGTTTCGTCTGTCTGACTTGTGGAACCAAAACCACGTGGTCGAAGATTGCGATCCGCTGTTTCTGAGTGACTTGTAAAACTGATCGGCAAATAATACTATTCCGGTCGATTACTGGATTGGATACCCAGCCGGACACTACCGCATGGAGGCAGTGCCCGACTCGCTTACCATTGATATGGGAAGCGGATATTTACTTACTTCTTCTTGGTGCCGTTTACCGCAGCCTTCAGGGTCGCGCCCGCCTTGAATGCTGGGACCTTGGCAGCTTTGATCTTTAGCGCTTCACCCGTCTTTGGGTTGCGGCCGGTGCGTGCGGCGCGTTTGCGTACTTCAAATGTCCCAAAACCAACCAGCGTGAGGGAGTCGCCCTTTTTCAGGGTGCCCGAGATGATGTCTATCATCGCGCCGACGTTACGCTCAGCATCCGCCTTGGTGGATTCGGTCTTGGTGGCCAGTGCCTCGATGAGTTCTTTTCTGTTCATGTTTAAGCTCCCTTTGGTGTGTTTGTAAAAGTCCGGTACGGATTATTGTGAATACGCAGTCTGCTGGCAATGCCCAATTTCTGTGAATGCATTCATTGGCAACGCGTACGTCGCACAGCCAGCCGCATGGGGTGGCTGCACATGCTTTGCTGGATACAGCAACCACCGTTTCCATATTAGCCTACGTCTACCGTCCACGCTGCCGCCCCAGCTCCCACGTGACCGATGACCCCCGCACAATGGCCGATACCTGCTGCCCCAGCCGCTGTTCCACCACCGGCCGCCACGGCACCAGGCTGAAACCCATGCCGTCGTCCAGCATCGCGAAGCGACCGCTGGCGAGCTGGACTGAGCGGCGGTAGATGCCGTTTGCGCGCTCGCCTTCGCGCAGCGGGCGATGGAGTAACCCGGTCTGGTGCTGGATCACTTTGCCCACCTCAGCCAATTCCCGGTCGCGCAAGCTGGCTAACAGGTTGCGCGCTAAAACCACGCGCGAGCCGCGCCGTTCGGCCAGGCCCTGCTCGACGAGGAAACCCATCCGGTCCTGCAACGCACCACGCACCTGCACACCGAAGCCCTGCGGCGACAGATTCCTGGCACCCCCCACCATTTGATGATCCAGCCATGTTGCGCCCTGGGCGCGAACTTGCTGTTCGATCGACAGGTGCGACCGCAATTCGATGATGCCCTCTGCGGCCCGCTGCGCATCGTGCGCTTGAGCGCGTGACAGGAAGTCAGGCGGTACGCGCCAAACGCCATCGACCATGCGCTCCACGATCCCGGAGCGGCGCAGCGCTTCGAGTCGGCGCACATGGGCATCGACCCCGGCTTGTGGGTCTGCGACGCCTTGCTGTCGAAGCTGCACAAGATGATCAACGCTGCGGTAAAGACCGTCACGCACGATGCCCGCGATGTTGCGATCGACTGATCGTTCCCGTCCGGCAGATTTCATTTCCACGATGCCACCCACCGGCAGTGCTGCCAGGTCGGTGCCGACCGGCAGGCGAGCATAGTGTGCGCGCCCGTCGATGCCATCAATCACCAGATAGCCCCGATCATTAAGCTCGTCGGCCAGGCCTTTGGCGGCGATGCGGCCGATGACAGGTCTTGTTGGTTCAGCTTCCAGTACACACTCCCGCTGCTGCCCCCGCAAGGCCTTGTGCATCGTGCGCAGGATGTCGCCGCGCTCTCCCATGGTGGTCAATGTCTGTTGCATGTTCGGGGATAGCTGCCAGTGGTTCGCATCGATGCGTTCGGCCAGCTCCATCGCTTCCAGCCGCTGCAGCCGGGCACGAAGGAGGGTCTGGCGCGGTCGGTCGTTGGGTTGCCGGGTCAAGTCCACCCTGTCCTGCGTGGCGTGCCGCAACAGCGCCCGGTCCAGGCTCGTCAGCCGCTCCTGATCAACCTCCCGCAGCAGCCCCTGCCGGATTTCCAGTTCACTGCGCGGTCCCAGCCATTCGGTCGCCAGTTCGCTGGCGCGTGTGCGCATGCCGTGCGCCATGTAGTCCGGCGCGATCACCAGATCCTGACCATTGGTCGCGCGCCCGCGCAGCACGATGTGCATGTGCGGGTTGTCCGTATCCCAGTGATCGACGGCCACCCAGTCCAGCCGGGTTTCCAGGTCGGTGGCCATGCGCCGCATGAACTCGCGCGTGTAAGCGCGCAGGTCTTCCAGCTCTGCGGCATCCTCCACCGAGACGATGAATCGGAACTGGTGGCGGTCGCCCTTGCCGCGTTCCTCGAAGCTCTTGAGGTCGGCCGTGTCGGTCTCGTGGCTGTAGGCCTGTCCTCGCTCTCCATCACGCGTCACGCCATCGCGCTCGATGTAGCGCAGGTGCGTGGACACGGACTGGGCGCCAGCCTTCTTCAGCACCACATAACGCGACTTGATAACCACGCGACGCGCGTCGGCTCCAAGCCTGCTGCCAGCCAACCCGGCGGCCACGCGGCCCCGTCCGAAGGTCGATGCGGGATGCGCACCACGCCTCCCCGAAGCCTTCGCACCCGCCTTCGAGACCTGCTTCAGGACCTGGGAGACAAAGCGCTGTGTGCGCTGACCGCTTTGCGATCCATCCGGGCGTTTTGGCGCTCCCGGCTTGAGGCGAAAACGCTCATCGTCACGCGAGGCCATGACACACGCTCCATCGTAGGCGGGCAACCCTCGTCGAAGACGGCACGCGGGAAACCTTGATTTCATCAGGCTTGCCATCAAGCGACGGCACACCGGCCGCAGGCCGTCGTGCCACGCCCAACCCACGTGCAGACTGACCTTGCGGCCCGGTGCGTGCCGGCCCTTTTATCTTGCCCTCCGTCTTTCCCGATCGCTGGCGCGACCGGCTCCGACGGTCAAGCTGCGATTGTCTGCACGGATGAAGCACCGCTGCCGTAGGCTGTGGGGCAAGCGATGTGCAGTGGGACTGATCAAAGATTGGCCTGCAGCGCTGCACGTTCATGGCGTGCCCCACGTCCATAACGGCTGTGCGCTGCCAATCACGGCGGAGACAGCAACGGGACCGAAGTACCGGCTGTCAAATGACGCTGGATTCGTCGCACTGAGCAGGAACAGCTCGCCATCATGAAGCCGCCGACAGTGCTGCCAGGCCGACAGTGGACGGCCACGGCCATCGACTCTGTGGACGCCAGCGACTGCCACGCCGTCGATGCGAACGATGTGTTGCTCGATGCAAACCTGCTGCGGCGACATCGCGCCAATGCGCTTGAGCAGCGGGATGTGCAGAGGCAGGTAGCCGCGTTGCGCAGCCAGCGCAGCTGCGTCTGCCGGAGGCCGGGCAAGCACGATGCTGTCGACGTGCAGCGGGTAGGGCGGGCCGATGCGGTACCAGCCAGGCGGCACGCTGTCGCTGGGGTTGTAGACGATGCGCGCAACCGGTGTATGAACCGACGACCAGGCGAGAGCAGCGATGCCGAGGACGGTGAACAATACGACACCCCTGCGATGGAGGTGGGTGTTCATCGCAACCCCTCGACCGCGAGGTAAGCAGCATGCCGTTCGATAGAGTAGGGCGGCAATGGCATGCGCGCGGACAACCGGTTGCCCAGCGTGCGCCAGTACGCAGGCGACACCGCTGCCGGATCGATGCCGAGCGCTTCGATGGCGTCGATCTGTGGCAAGAGCAACTGCACCTGCCGTTCACCTTCGGCACACAGCAGCAGGCGCGCACCCGGCTGGATGCCAGCGATGCGCTGCACCGCATCGTGCGGCGTGCACGCCTGCAGCACCATGAGCTGCCAGCGTGTCGTGCCGTAGTCGTTGGACTCCCAGCGCACGCGGCAGAACACAGCCGCCGGAGTGAAAATCGCATAGCGCCGCCAGCGATTCAGCCGCAGTTCACGAACCGGATGACCGAAGCGCAGGTAGAGGTTGATCCTGTGCTCGACGAACGCCAGTGATACACGCGTCAGCGGCGTGTCGTTCGTGACGCGGGGAAGCACGGGATGGGGTAGGGGTGGCGCATTGCTGACTGCCTGCAGGCATGCGTTCATGGCTGCTTCTCCGGGAATTCATGTTCCAGCAGCGCACGCAGCATCTCGGCGACCGTGAGGCCGCGTGTGAAGGCTGCAATCTTGATGCGGGCGCGTAGCGCCGGCGTCACGTCGAGGGTCAGCCGGGCGGTGTAGAGATCGGTTTTGCCGATGTCTGCGCCATCGCCTTGGCGCACCCAGGCATCCGCGTGCGGGTTGGCAGGCGGGCGTGCGCCAATCGCAACGCGTTTACCGTTCTTCATCGCGCCATCCTCAACACTTCATTGGCGAGCGCCGCGATCTCGCGTGCAGCCATGCTGTCCACGTCGAGTTCGAGCGC
>CAYGMS010000132.1:0-1308 GCA_964350905.1 uncultured Thiobacillus sp.
TTCCAGACCCGCTTGGGCTGCAAGTTCATCGACCTGCCCAAGGACATGGCCGCCACCCTGCAGCGTTTCGTCATGAGCCTCGAGCTTGAACGACGCAACAGCCTCTGATACCCAACACTCAAAATTTGCTTCAAGGAGATTCACCCATGCAAACGATCCAGCAGGAAATTGACGAAAGAACCAACCTGACCAGCTCCAACAAGCTGGAATTGTTGCTCTTTCGCCTTGGTCATGACGCCGTGCTTGATCGCACCGAGTTATTCGGAATCAATGTATTCAAGATCAGGGAAATCATCCCGATGCCCCAGATCACCGCAATGGCAGGCTCCTCGCAACACATGATGGGGATGATCGATTTACGCGGGCAAATCCTGCCGGTCATTGATCTGCCTGGCGTGGCGGGTTGCACACCCAAAACCGGGCTGAACATTCTGTTGATCACCGAGTACGCGCGCACGACTCAGGCATTCGCCGTCGAATCGGTGGAAGATATTGTGCGCCTGGACTGGAAACAGGTGCTGTCGGCCGAGGGCAACGCCGCCAACGGCATGGTCACCAGCATCGCCCGGATCACCGGCGATAACGGCGACCAACTGGCCCAGGTGCTCGATGTGGAGACCATCCTGCGTCAGGTCATGCCGCCAACTGAGCCGGACGTCAATCCTGATACCATCGGCCCCGAAGTCACGCTCAAACCCGGCAGCGTGATTCTGGCCGCCGACGACTCGCTCGTTGCCCGCACCATGATCGAGGAAGGCCTGGCGGCCATGGGCCTGCCCTACATCATGTGCAAAACCGGCAAGGAGGCCTGGGATCAATTGCAGGCCATCTCGGTCAAGGCGCAAGCCGAAAACAAGGCGGTGATCGACAAGATCGCGCTGGTGCTGACTGATCTGGAAATGCCTGAAATGGACGGTTTCACACTGACCCGAAACATCAAGCAGGATCCGCGTTTCAGCGCCATACCTGTGGTCATTCATTCCTCGCTGACCGGCACGGCCAACGAGGCGCATGTCAAAAAAGTGGGCGCGGATGCCTATGTGGCCAAGTTTGTGGCCGAGGATCTGGCCAATGCGCTGCGCAAGGCCCTACGCGTTGATTAAGGCCTGAAAAGACCCGAACACGAAAATGGCAGCGTTTCCGCTGCCATTTTTGGTTCGAATCCTGCGTTCTGCAGGCTATCAGCCCTGCTCTGTATCAAACGCCCATGCTCATGATTTCCTGATACGCCTGAACCAGTTTGTTGCGTACCTGGACGGTCTGCTGGAAGGCGATGGTGGATTTCTGCAGCGAAAGCATGGCATCGGA
>CAYGMS010000132.1:1408-3635 GCA_964350905.1 uncultured Thiobacillus sp.
GGTCGCCTGTTCAGGCAGTTTTCCACGTGCTCACCTTATCAGCCCGGCGGCAAGTCATAAGCTCGATAAGCGCTGGAAAGCGGTATCTATTCCAGCTTTTGAAATATCTGTCAGTGCCGATAATTTGATCACATAGAAACACCCTCATGGGGCAATACGACGTGCAATCAACACTCGATATCCAGGCAATCAGAAACAGGGCGCTCCATGACGCCGGAACGAGGGAGAAAAAATAATGGCGGGTACAGGCGAAATGGTGGCTTCGGGCAATGTCATGGACTTTACCCGGACAACAGGCGGCCGAAAAATCTTGATGATGCTCGGCGTGGCTGCAGTGGTCGCGGTGATGGGGGCGGTCTGGATGTGGGGCCAGCAGCCGGACTACCGTGTGCTGTTCTCGAACTTCAGCGACCGGGACGGCGGCGCGATTGTCGCCGAACTCGAGAAAATGAATATCCCCTACAAATTCGCAGAAGGCGGCGGTGCCGTGCTGGTGCCGGCCAGTCACGTGTATGACGCTCGCCTGAAGCTTGCATCGCAAGGCCTGCCCAAGGGCGGCAACGTCGGCTTCGAGCTGATGGAAAACCAGAAACTGGGCTCATCCCAGTTCATCGAACGGGTCAATTTCCAGCGCGCCATGGAAGGCGAGCTGGCACGCTCGATCGAATCGGTCGCTTCGGTGCAGGCTGCTCGCGTGCACCTGGCCATGCCCAAGGATTCGGTCTTCGTGTCCGAGCAGAAAGCACCCACTGCCTCGGTGCTGCTCAACCTGCACCCCGGCCGTACTCTGGACACGCAACAGGTCAGCGCCATTGTGCATCTGGTCGCCAGCAGCGTGCCCGAACTGCCGGTCAAGAACGTGACCATCGTCGACCAGAACGGCAATCTGCTGTCCGAAACCGGCAAGCCAGCCAGCATCAATGGCATGGACCCGAGCCAGATCAAGTACGTGCAGGACCTGCAGCAAAGCATCACCAAGCGTATCGAATCCATCATCACGCCGATTGTGGGCCCCAACAATGTGCGCGCCGAGGCGACGGCCGATGTGGACTTCTCGCGCAGCGAACAGGCGGTGGAATCCTACAAGCCGAACCAGACCCCGGAGGCCATGGTGATCCGCAGCCAGCAGACCAGCGAATCCACCAACGGCGGTGCCGGCGCCGGCGGTGTGCCGGGCGCCCTCACCAACCAGCCCCCCGCTCCGGCCACCGCGCCGATCACCGCCGCGGCACCCGCCGCAGGTGCAGGCCAGGCTGCCTCACCCAATACCAGCATACGCAAGGATGCGACGGTCAATTATGAAATCGACAAGACCATTCAATATGTGCAGCAAGGCAGCGGCGGCCTGAAGCGCCTGTCCGTTGCCGTGGTCGTCAACTACAAGAAAACCACCGACAAGGCTGGCAAGGTTTCCATGCAACCCTTGAGCGAGGCCGAAACCACCCAGATCACCAACCTGGTCAAGGAAGCCATGGGTTTCAACCAGGAACGTGGCGACACCCTCAACGTGGTGAATAGCCCCTTTGCAACCACGGAACAGGAAGCCATCCCTGAGCTGCCATTATGGAAAGAGCCGGGGAACATCCAGATGGCCAAGGACGCCGGCAAATATCTCCTGATGGCAATCGTGCTCCTGCTGTTGTACTTGCGCATGCTCAAGCCCTTGCTGAAAAAAATATCCGAAGCGCCTTTGCTGCCGCCACCCGGCCCCAACCCTGATGTACACGTGCAGATTGGTGCCAATGGCGAAGCGATGAGCCTGCCGAGCGGTCAGCGGAATTATCAGGACAACCTGTCGCGCGCACAAAAAATGGCCAGCGAAGATCCACGCGTGGTCGCCAATATCGTCAAAACCTGGGTAGGCAGCCATGAGTGACAACAGCGGCGTCGTCAAGGGCGCAATCCTGATGCTGGCACTGGGCGAGGAAGGCGCGTCTGAAGTGATGAAGTTTCTTGGTCCCAAGGAAGTCCAGAAACTGGGCGAAGCCATGACCAGCATGAAATCCATTGCACAGAACGAAGTGGAAACCGTGCTGCATGATTTCAATCAGATTGCAGACCAGAGTTCAGCGCTGGGCGTGGATTCGGATGACTATATCCGCAGCGTACTCACCAAGGCGCTGGGTGATGACAAGGCGTCCTCGCTGCTGAACCGGATTCTGGGCGGCGGCGGCGATGCCAGCGGCATTGAAAGCCTGAAATGGATGGACCCCGAATCGGTCGCCGA
>CAYGMS010000132.1:3735-6684 GCA_964350905.1 uncultured Thiobacillus sp.
GTCATCCTCAAGGAAGATCAGTCGGACTGTCAGCCCTGGGAGCTGGACAGCTTCGAGACAGGCGGAAAATCCGAGAAAAAAGGCGATTACAACGGCGTTTCGCTTCCGACCATCGAGCAGATCAGTGCCATTCAGGAGCAGGCCCGGCAGGAAGGCTACGACGCCGGCCATGCCGAAGGAATCGCCGAGGGGCGCAAGGAGGCTGCGCGTGAAACAGCCCGGCTGCGCGATCTGGTCGATGCCTTCGCCGCTGAAATCAACCAGGCCGATGAAGCCATCTCCCAGCAGGTGCTGGATTTGTCGATCGACCTTGCGCGGGCGCTGTTCAAATCCACGCTGGCAGTGCAACCCGAACGGATCATTCCCATCGTCCGTGAAGCCGTGCGCTACCTGCCGGCTTTCAGCCAACCGGCCATGCTGTACCTGAATCCAGGCGACGTGGCTCTGGTTCAGGATGGTATGGGCGACGAGCTGACCAAGATAGGCTGGCAACTCACCAGCGATACGCAGCTGGAACCCGGCAGCTGCCGCGTGGAAACCGCCAACAATCAAATTGATGCCTCTTTGCCTACCCGTTGGCAGCGCCTGACTGCCGCGCTGGGCAAGGAATCGGACTGGCTGGTTGCCTGATGGACACCCAGGCCCACACCACCCGCTGGAAAGCCTACCTGCAGGATTGCAGCGAACTGCTGGCCATTGCCGAGCCAATGCAGGTGTCAGGCCGCGTGACACGCGTGGCCGGCCTGGTGATGGAAGCGGTCGGCCTCAAGCTGCCGGTCGGCAGCGCCTGCACTGTTCCGCTGCCCAATGGCTCGCAGCTCGAGGCCGAGGTGGTCGGGTTTTCGGGAGACCGTCTGTTCCTCATGCCGCAAAGCGACGTTGAAGGCATCGTGCCGGGCTCACGCGTCTTTCCGGTTGAAGTCATTCCCACCCTGCCCGGCCTGGGCCAGGTCAAACACCCCCGCAGACGACCAAGCGACCGCACGCGCCACCTGCCGGTCGGTGATGCCCTGCTGGGCCGCGTGCTCGACAGCAGCGGGCGCCCCCTCGACAACCTGGGTCCGCTTGCCGCAACAACCACCGCCCCGCTGAACAATCGCGCCGCCAACCCCTTGTCGCGTGCACCGATCGTCGACATTCTCGATGTCGGCGTGCGCGCTATCAACAGCATGCTGACGGTGGGCCGCGGCCAGCGCATGGGCCTGTTCGCCGGTTCCGGTGTGGGCAAGAGCGTACTGCTCGGCATGATGGCCCGCTACACCAGTGCAGATGTCATCGTGGTCGGCCTGATCGGCGAACGCGGCCGTGAGGTCAAGGAATTCATCGAACAGATTCTGGGCGAGGAAGGCCTGGCGCGCGCGGTGGTCGTGGCCGCGCCCGCCGACACGCCGCCCCTGGTCCGGTTGCAGGGGGCGGCCTATGCCACCTCCATCGCCGAGCATTTCCGCGACCAGGGCAAGAACGTGCTGCTGATCATGGATTCGCTCACCCGCTATGCCATGGCACAGCGTGAAATCGCCCTGGCCATCGGCGAGCCGCCGGCCACCAAGGGCTATCCGCCGTCGGTCTTTGCCAAGCTGCCCGCCCTGGTCGAGCGGGCCGGCAACGGCAAGGAAGGCGGCGGTTCGATCACCGCGTTCTATACCGTACTCACCGAGGGAGATGACCAGCAGGATCCGATCGCTGATGCGGCGCGCGCCATTCTGGACGGCCACATCGTGCTGGATCGCGCACTCGCCGAAAGCGGCCACTATCCCGCCATCAACATCGAACAATCCATCAGCCGCGCCATGCACAGCATCACGACGATGGAACAGCAGCAACTCGCACGCCGCCTGAAGAAACTGTATTCACGCTATGAGCGCAGCCGCGATCTGATCAATGTCGGTGCGTACGCAAGCGGCACCGACCCCTTGCTGGATGAAGCCATCAAGCTGCAGACCAGCATTGAAGCCTTTCTCCAGCAAAACATCCACGAGCGTTCGGACGTCCAGGAAAGTCTGGACGAACTCGCCGCAGTCTTTCACTAATCTCGACGAGCACGATATTAAATGGCCAGTCCCTCAGCCCTCAGCACCCTGATCGATCTTGCGAACAAGGAAACGGACGAAGCCGCCAAGCGGCTGGGGGCCGCATTGCACCTCAGCGAAGAGGCCAGCCAGAAACTCGATTTGCTGCTGCAATACCGCAATGACTATGCAGAGCGTTATCAGACCACGATGGCCGCCGGGATCAGCGCCACACAAATCAACAACTATCAGGTGTTCATCCACAAGCTCGACAACGCGATTGCCGGCCAGCAAAAAGTCGTGATCGATGCCGCCCAGCGGGCCGATCAGGCACGCACCGCCTGGATTGCCTGCGAGCAAAAGAAAATGTCATTCGTCACCTTGTCCGACCGTTCGAACAAGGAAAGCGCCCGCCGCGAACTGTGGCGCGACCAGAAGCAGAATGACGAGCACGCCGCCCGTCGCACGCAGCACAAACCTCACCATTCCTGAAATCGGACAGCCACCATGAACGCGATGCCATCGATCAACATCAATCCGGTCAATACAGCTCAGCCCGCTGCCTCAGGCAAGCCTCAGGACGCGGCGGCAGACGTGCCGTTCAAGCAGGTGCTGTCCAGTGAAATGGCACAAAAGCGAAGTGAAAATGGCTCCCGGGAAAAAACTGACGTCAAATCCGACGCAACCGATCCCAGCGCGAAGCCTGCATCATCGGCAACAGAAGCCGACACGCCTGCATCCGAGGCACAGGACGCTCAAACGCTCATCTTCCCGGTGACGCCTGAAGCACTGCTTGCACTGGCTGTCCCCCCCAATACGCTGAAAGCCACAGCGGCTAGCGGAAGCGACATTCCGCTCGATCAGCCCTTGTCCCTGGATGCGGATGCTTCAGCATCGGGCCGCAAGAGTCGATCCGCACCATTCCAGGCCGGGCAACTCG
>CAYGMS010000133.1:0-3539 GCA_964350905.1 uncultured Thiobacillus sp.
CCAGCGGCTCGCAAATGCGGGCACGGATCGCGGGCGCGTGCTCGCCGATCCCGCCGCTGAAAACCAGTGCGTCGATGCCGCCCGCCTTGGCGGCAAACCCACCGATGGCAGCCCGCACCTGACGACAGAAATAGTCCACTGCAAAACCGGCCGCCTCGCTGGTACTCGCCAGCAGCGCCGCCATGTCGCTGCTTTCCCCATCGGACAGCGCGAGCAATCCCATGTGCTGGTAAACCAGATCGCTCAACGACACATGGTCATGCCATCTCGCCAGTTCGAGCATGACACCGGGGTCGAGGTCACCGCTGCGCGTTCCCATGGGGATGCCGCCTGCCGGCGTATAGCCCATGCTGGTGTCAACCGAGCGCAGGTTCTCCAGCAGGCACAGGCTGGCACCGGAACCGAGGTGCGCAACGACAATTCGGCCACGCGCGCCCTCCCCCAGCAACGACGGCAATCGTGAAGCGATATACGCGTAGTTGAGACCATGAAAGCCGCTGCGACGCATCCCCAATGCCTGCGGGATCGGCAAGCGGCGCGCCAGTTCCGGCAAGCTGTGGTGGAACGCGGTGTCGAAGCAGGCTACCTGCGGCACATCAAAGCGTGTCCGGCACTGTTCCACGCCGAGCAGATTGCCCGGCAAGTGCAACGGTGCCAACGGAATCAGGCCGCGCAGCCGCTCGATCTCGCTTTCATCCAGCAGGCGCGCCGCATCGCCAGTTTCGCCGCCATGGACAAAGCGATGACCGATTGCCTCCACTGCCTCGTCGCCCAGATCCTGCAGCAGCGCGTCGTATGCTTCCGCCTGATTGGCTTGTTTGTAGTGCCAGTCACGACGCGTGCCGTCGGTTCGAAACAGGCGGACCTTGAGGCTGGATGAACCACTGTTGAGCGTGAGGATGGTTCGACTCACTGCGGCCATTTCCAGTCACGAACCTCGGGCATGTCCTCGCCGTGCCGGCGGATGTATTGCGTGTGCGCATTGAGCTTGTCGCGCATGCGTTGTTCGATGTGCGCGGCCTGCCCCTGCAGCTTCGGTACCCGGTTGGCCACATCCATCACCAGGTGGAAACGGTCGAGGGTGTTGAGCACCACCATGTCGAATGGCGTGGTGGTGGTGCCCTCCTCCTTGTAGCCGCGCACGTGCAGGTTGTCGTGGTTGGTGCGGCGGTAGGTGAGCCGGTGGATCAGCCAGGGATAGCCGTGATAGGCAAAGATGATCGGTTTGTCGATGGTGAACAGGCTGTCGAATTCCTTGCTGGACAAGCCATGCGGGTGCTCTTCCTGCGGCTGCAGCGTCATCAGATCGACCACGTTGATGAAGCGAATTTTCAGCGTGGGCACAAGCTCGTGCAGGAGATCGACCGTCGCCAGCATCTCCAGCGTGGGCACATCGCCCGCTGCGGCCAGCACCACATCCGGCTCGCCGTCCTGGTCGTTGCAAGCCCATTCCCACATGCCGATGCCAGCGCTGGCGTGGTTGATGGCGGCCTCCATGTCGAGCCATTGCTGCTGGGGCTGCTTGCCGGCAACAATGACATTGACCAGATTGCGGCTACGCAGGCACTGATCGGTGACCACCAGCAGGGTGTTGGCATCCGGCGGCAGATAGACGCGGATGATGTCGGCCTTCTTGTTCATCACGTGATCGATGAAACCAGGGTCCTGGTGCGAAAAGCCATTGTGGTCCTGGCGCCAGACGTGCGAGGTGAGCAGGATGTTGAGCGAAGCGATAGGCCGGCGCCAGGGAATCTCGCTGCACACCTTGAGCCACTTGGCGTGCTGGTTGAACATCGAATCGACAATGTGGATGAAGGCCTCGTAGCAGGAAAACAGCCCATGGCGGCCGGTCAGCAGATAACCTTCGAGCCAGCCCTGGCAGGCATGCTCGGAGAGGATTTCCATCACCCGGCCATCGGGTGCAAGATGCTCGTCGTAATCGAAACGCTCGGCCACCCAGGTGCGGTCGGTGACCTCGAACAGTGCGCCCAACCGGTTGGAACTGGTTTCATCCGGGCCAAACACACGAAAATTGTCGGTATTCTTGCGCATCACATCGCGCAGGAATGTTCCCATCGTCCGGGTCGATTCACCCAGCACGACACCGGGCGCGGGCACGTCCAGCTTGTAATCGCGGAAGTCCGGCAGCCGCAGGTCGTGCAGCAGCTTGCCGCCGTTGGCGTGCAGGTTTGCCCCCATGCGCCGTTCACCGCGCGGCGCGAGATCGGCCAGTTCCGGGTTGAGCCGGCCATCGGTATCGAACAGGGTATCGGGCTGATAGCTGCGCATCCACTGTTCCAGCAACTGCACGTGCTCGGGTTTGCTCATGTCACCGAATGGCACCTGGTGCGAGCGCCAATAATCCTCGGTTTTTTTGCCATCCACCTCTTTCGGTCCGGTCCAGCCTTTGGGCGAGCGCAGAATGATCATCGGCCACAGCGGACGACTGAGCTCACCACCCTCCCGAGCCTTGCGCTGAATGTCGTGTATGTCGGCCATTGCCCGGTCGACGGTGGCGGCCATCAACTGGTGCATGGCCTCGGGCACATCGCCTTCCACAAAATAGGGCCGATATCCATAGCCCACGAACAGACTTTCCAGTTCGGCATGGGGAATGCGAGCCAGCACGGTCGGGCTGGCGATCTTGTAGCCATTGAGGTGCAGGATCGGCAGCACCGCGCCGTCGCGGCGCGGATCAAGAAACTTGTTGGAATGCCAGGAGGTGGCCAGCGGGCCGGTTTCCGCTTCGCCGTCGCCCACCACACAACACGCGATGAGGTCGGGGTTGTCGAATACCGCACCGTAAGCATGCAGCAGCGCGTAGCCCAGTTCGCCGCCCTCGTTAATGGAACCGGGGGTTTCCGGTGCGACATGGCTGGGGATTCCGCCGGGAAAGGAAAACTGCCGGAACAGGCGCCGCATGCCCTCCTCGTCCGGGGAAATATTGGGATACACCTCGCTATAGGTGCCTTCGAGATAGGTGTTTGCCACCAGACCCGGACCGCCGTGGCCGGGACCGGTGACATAGATCATGCTGAGATCATGCTGCTTGATCACCCGGTTCATGTGCACGTAGATGAAATTCAAGCCGGGCGTGGTGCCCCAGTGTCCCAGCAGGCGCGGCTTGATATGCGCCCGGGTCAGCGGTTGTTTGAGCAGCGGGTTATCCAGCAGGTAGATCTGTCCGACTGACAGGTAGTTGGCTGCGCGCCAATACGCGTCCATCCGGTCGAGTTCTTCGGGCTTCAGTACGGCAACGGGTAAATTCATGCTGTGTCCTCTCTATCAGTGCATCGTCTATGTAATTAGTTTTAGCACGCCCTAGACACCCGTCACAACGCATGAGTTCCTTATCCAGCCCCGTACATGGACACCATCACTTGTCCCAACGTGCCGCAGCCGTGTCGTCGCTGGCGCGTGCATCCACCCAACGTTCGCCTTCCGGCGTTTCTTCTTTCTTCCAGAACGGGGCGCGGGTTTTCAGCGCATCCATGATGAACTCGCAGGCGGCGAAGGCTTCGCCGCGATGGCTGCTGGCC
>CAYGMS010000133.1:3639-6623 GCA_964350905.1 uncultured Thiobacillus sp.
GTCACCGGCGGAAAAATCGCGACTTCGGCGTTGTCCGGCAACACCGCATCCAGCGTGACAATGTCCTGATTGACCGCCACCCGGAACGCCCTGCCTGCCGCCAGTTCTTCCGCCCAGATGCCACCGCGCGCCTGCAATTGCGCAACCAGATCGGCCGCGGTGGAGCCGGCCAGTTCCAGGTTTTCGTCTGCCATGCCGAAGCGTTCACGCAGTCGGGCGAAATACAGCATATGTACCTTCATTTCAGCAACTCCGAAAAAGGAATGAACCGCACCCAGTCGCCCGCTTGCACTGTCTCGCCTACCCCGATATCCGCCAGGCCATCGGCCCAGGCACACGAAGTCAGCACGCCCGAACCCTGGTTGGGAAACAGCGCCAGCTTGCCATTCGCTTGCAGGCGCGCACGCAGGAATTCACGGCGTGTACCCGGCCGGGTCCAGGCAAAATCCGCCTGCACCGCAAACGCGCGATACAGCACATCGGCCACGCCCATGCGCTTGAGCAGAAACGGCCGCACGAACAGGCAGAAGGTGACGAAAGCCGATACCGGATTGCCGGGCAGACCGATAAAGTCGGCATCGGCGACCTGACCGTAGACCACCGGCTTGCCGGGCTTCATCGCCACTTTCCACATCTCCACCTGACCCAGTTTTTCAACCGCGGCTTTCACATAATCGGCTTCGCCCACCGATACCCCGCCGCTGGTGATGACGACATCGGCTTCACGCGCAGCGCGGGCCAGCGCAGCCTCGGTCGCTTCCAGCGTATCGGGCACGATGCCGAGATCGATCAGTTCACAGCCCAGGTCATTGATCAAGCCGGCAAGCGTGTAGCGATTGGAGTTGTAGATCTGGCCCGGCGCCAGCGGCGCGCCCGGCGTCACCAGTTCGTCGCCGGTGAAGAAGCACGCCACCTTGAGTCGCTTGAATACCGGCAGTTCGGCCAGGCCGACTGACGCAGCCAGCCCCATTTCAGCCGCGGTAAAGCGCGTGCCCGCGGCGAGGATTTGCGCGCCGGCCTGGATGTCTTCCCCGGCACGGCGGATGTTTTCGCCCGGTTGCGGCAGCTTGTTGATCAGCACCGCGTCACCCTCGGCCGTACAGTCTTCCTGCATCAGCACCGCGTCGGCGCCCGCTGGCACCGGTGCTCCGGTAAAAATGCGCGCCGCCGTTGCGGCAGCGAGCGGCTGGCCCACAGAACCCGCCTGAATGCGCTGTGACACCGGCAACCTGGTACCCACATGCGCCACATCAGCCAGCCGCACGGCATAACCATCCATCGCACTGTTATCGAGCGGCGGCACGGTAATCGAGGAGATTTGCGGCACGGCGAGCACGCGCCCGTGTGCAGCGGTAATGGCAACGGTTTCCATTTCGGTCGCGCCACGTGCGCGGTCGAGCAGGTTTTCAAGCAGTTGGGTAGCTGAGAGCATGGTTCAGAATAAAGTCAGTAATGAGGGGAATGGCATCAAGATCGATGCGGGGGAAATCGTTGGGGGCCTGGATATCGGACGCCACCGTCAGAATATGCGCGTCATCCGGAAACAGCCAGGGTTTGCCGGTTTCAGCACGGTGCACTTCCAGTTTCGGGATGGGCTCGCGCTTGTAGCCTTCAATCAAGACCAGATCGCAGGGCGGCAGCCGGGCCAGCAGCGCATTCAGCGTCGGCGGGGTGTCGCGGTGCTCGGTCAACACCGCCGTGCGGTGGTCCGACGACAGCAGCACCGCCGCCGCACCCGCCTCGCGCGCGCGCCAGCTGTCCTTGCCGGGACGGTCGATGTCGAAATCATGGTGGGTATGCTTGATCACCCCCACCTTGAGCCCGTGCGCGGCTAGTTGCGGTAGTACCCTCTCGATCAGCGTGGTTTTTCCGCTGCCGCTAAAGCCTGCGATGCCAAATATTTTCATGTTTGCTTGATCAGACCGGCTAGCCTGGATGGAATTATTAGGTTATATTTTTCCATATATAACCCATGCTTGCCAACCACTCTTCACATCATGACCTCACCCGTGCTCACCGATCAATTTAACCGCCGCATCGATTACGTGCGATTGTCCGTCACCGACCGCTGCGATTTGCGCTGCAGCTACTGCATCCCGGAAGGTTTCAAGGGCTTTGAAGAACCCGAACACTGGCTCAGCTTTGACGAAATCGAACGCCTGATCGGCGCATTTGCCCGCCTCGGCGTGAGCCGCATCCGCATGACCGGCGGCGAGCCTCTGCTGCGACGCGACATCGTCGGCCTGTCCCGACGCATCGCCGCCCTGCCCGGCGTCGACGACCTGTCGCTGTCGACCAACGCCACCCAGCTCGACAAGCATGCGCAAGCCTTGAAAGATGCCGGCGTCACCCGGCTCAACGTCAGCCTCGATTCATTGCAGCAGGCACGGGTGGAGAAAATCAACGGCCGCGACGTGCTCGACAAGGTGATGAACGGCCTGACCGTCGCGAAATCAGTCGGCTTTACGCCGATCAAGCTCAACATGGTGGCCTTGCGCGGCACCAACGACGACGAAATCGACGAAATGGTCACGTTCTGCATGGAACACGGCTTTGTGCTGCGCCTGATCGAAGCCATGCCGATGGGCAGCACCGGCCGCAACGCCGAATACATGGATTTGCAACCGGTCAAGGAACGCCTGCGCACACAGTTCAATCTCATCGACACCACCTGCGCCGGCGCCGGTCCCGCGCGCTATCTGGGCTCAGCCGATGGCCGTTTCAACGTCGGCTTCATCACCCCCGTGTCGCAACACTTCTGCCAGACCTGCAACCGCATCCGCATCGCCGTCGATGGCACCGCCTACATGTGCCTGGGGCATGACGAGAAATTCGAATTCCGCCCCATGCTGCGCGGCGGCTGCAGCGATGCCGAACTGGAAGCCGCAATCATCGAGGCCATCAACCTCAAGCCCGAACGCCACGAGTTCAACGAAGCCCCACACAAGATCCTGCGCTTCATGTCGATGACGGGCGGCTGAACG
>CAYGMS010000134.1:0-6620 GCA_964350905.1 uncultured Thiobacillus sp.
ACGCCAGCCGCTCGGTCGCCTCGACGAACTCTGCCATAATCCCCAGCATCCGCCAGGATTCGCGCGCCGAATATTCATTTTCGGCGGTACGCGCCGGGTCTGCGCTGATCGGTAATTTATCCAAGTGCATGTGTGCGCCTCGTGAGTGCTTCCAAATTGAACCAGCCGAGTTTAAGTCAAGCCAGTGTAAGCCCGTCCAGAAAAACCCTGCTATTGGTGGACGGCTCGTCCTATCTTTATCGTGCGTTTCATGCGCTGCCCGATTTGCGCAATCCGGCGGGCGAGCCCACCAACGCGATCAAGGGCGTGCTGTCCATGCTGCACAAACTGCGCAAGGACCACGCAGCCGATTATATCGCCTGCGTGTTCGACGCGAAGGGCAAGACCTTCCGCGACGACCTCTATCCCGAGTACAAGGCGCACCGCCCACCGATGCCGGACGATCTGCGTAGCCAGATCGAGCCGCTGCATGAAGCCATCCGTGCAGAAGGCTGGCCATTGGTCGTGATCGACGGCGTTGAAGCAGACGACGTGATCGGCACCCTGGTGGTGGAAGCTGCCAAACAGGACATTCGCAGCATCGTCTCCACCGGCGACAAGGACATGGCGCAACTGGTCAACGATCACGTCACGCTGGTCAACACCATGAGCGATGAAACGCTTGATGAAGCCGGCGTTACCGCCAAATTCGGCGTACCGCCCGAGCGCATCATCGATTACCTGACGCTGATCGGCGATACGGTGGACAACGTGCCCGGCGTCGCCAAATGCGGCCCCAAAACGGCAGTGAAATGGCTGACCGAATACGACTCGCTCGACAATCTGATGGCACACGCCGACGCGATCAAGGGCGTGGTTGGCGACAACCTGCGCAATGTGCTGGATTGGCTGCCGCAAGCGCGCACCCTGATCACGATCAAAACCGATGTGGCGCTGCCGTTCGAACTCGACAGCCTGACGCTGCAACCGCGTGATTTGGACACCCTGCGCCCGCTGTTCGAGCGCTACGCCTTCCGCACCTGGCTGCGCGAACTCGATGCGGCCGCCACCGAAGGGCCCGCCACCCCCGAGCAGGACACGAGCGGCGACCATCGCGCGCATTACGAGACCATTTTGACCGAGGCCGCGCTCGACGCCTGGATTGCCAGGCTGGAGGCCGCGCCCGCCTATGCGCTCGATACCGAAACCACCGGCCTCAATGCGATGCAGGCCGAACTGGTCGGCCTCTCGTTCGCGACCGAAGCGGGGGTGGCGGCCTATGTGCCGCTGGCGCACCACTATGCCGGCGCGCCCGCGCAACTCGATCGCGATGCCACGCTGGCCAGGCTCAAGCCGCTGCTGGAAAACCCCACACCCAAGATCATTGGCCAGCATCTCAAATACGACCGCCATATTTTTGCCAACTACGACATCACGCTCGGTGGAACCAAGCACAGTGGCGTACTCGACGACACCCTGCTGCAGTCCTACGTGCTGGAAGCCCATCAGTCACACGAACTCGGCAACCTGACCACACGCCACGTCGGGCTGGCGACGATCAGCTACGACGATGTCACCGGCAAGGGCGCATCGCGCATCGGCTTCGAGCAGGTAGCGATCGAACGTGCCAGCGAATATGCGGCGGAGGATGCCGACGTCACGCTGCGGGTGCGCGATGCGCTGGCGCCGCAGATTGCCGCGTCGGACAAGCTCGAATACGTCTATCGTCAGATCGAACTGCCGGTGGCCGCGATCCTGTTCCGCATGGAGCGCAACGGCATCCTGCTCGACCGCAACCTGCTTGCGGTACAAAGCGGCGAACTCGGCAAGAAGATGCTGGAACTGGAGCAGCGCGCGTATCAGGAAGCCGGCCAGCCGTTCAACCTGAGTTCGCCCAAACAGATCGGCGACATCCTGTTCACCCAGAAAGGTCTGCCGGTCATCAGGAAAACCCCCGGCGGCGCGCCCTCCACCGACGAGGACACGCTCGAGCAACTGGCGCTCGACCACCCCATCGCGCGGGCGATTCTCGATTACCGCGGCATGGCCAAGCTGAAGTCGACCTACACCGACAAGCTGCCGCTGATGGTGCACCCGAAAACCGGGCGGGTGCACACCAGCTATTCGCAGGCCACCGCCGTTACCGGACGGCTGTCGAGCTCCGACCCCAACCTGCAGAACATTCCCGCCCGCACCGCCGAAGGCCGTCGCATTCGCGAGGCCTTTATCGCACCGCCGGGGCATGTACTGGTGTCGGCCGACTATTCGCAGATCGAGCTGCGCATCATGGCGCACCTGTCGGATGACCCCGGCCTGCTGAACGCCTTTGCCAACGACCTCGACATCCACACCGCCACCGCTGCCGAAGTGTTTGGCGCGGCGCTGGACGAGGTCAGTTCCGACCAGCGCCGCATGGCCAAGGTCATCAACTTCGGCCTGATCTATGGCATGTCGGCCTTCGGCCTGGCCGGGCAGCTCAATCTGGATCGTTCAGCAGCGCAGGCATACATTGACCGCTACTTTGCGCGCTACCCCGGCGTGGCCGACTACATGCAGCGCACCCGCGAAATGGCGCGCAAACAAGGCTATGTCGAAACCGTGTTCGGTCGGCGGCTGTATCTGCCCGAAATCAACGCCAAGAACCCGCAGCGCCGCCAGGGCGCCGAGCGCGCCGCCATCAATGCGCCGATGCAGGGCACCGCTGCCGACCTGATCAAGCTGGCGATGATCGCGGTGCAGGGCTGGCTCGATCGCGGAAAACTGGGAAGCCGACTGCTGCTGCAGGTGCACGACGAACTGATCCTCGAAGTGCCCGAAGCCGAACTCGACCGCGTGCGCGCCGAACTGCCAGGGCTGATGTGCAACGTCGCCGAACTCAAGGTGCCGTTGCGGGTGGGGGTAGGCGTGGGAAACAACTGGGAAGCCGCCCACTGAATCCCGCGAGCGGCCCGTGCACCCACGCAAAACGGGCGCTGAAGCGCCCGTTTTGCGTGGGTTGTCTGTAATTTTCCCAGACTGCTTATTTTTTCAGGCTGTCACGGATCTCGCGCAACAGCACCACATCTTCCGGCGTGGCGGCAGGGGCGGCCGGGGGCGCTTCTTTCTTCAGGCGATTAAGCTGCTTGACCAGCATGAAGACCACAAACGCCAGAATGATGAAGTTCAGCAATATGGTCAGAAAGCTGCCATAGGCGAACACCGGTACATTGGCTTCCTTCACTGCAGCCAGGGTCATCGCCACACCTTCCGGCACCGGACCCAGGGCGACAAACAGATTGGAAAAATCAAATCCGCCGAAAATCGCGCCCACGACCGGCATGATCAGGTCCTTGACGATGGAGTCGACGATCTTGCCAAAGGCCGCACCGATAATGACCCCAACCGCCAGATCCATCGCATTGCCCTTGACCGCGAATTCCTTGAATTCAGATGCAAAACTCATGTTCTCTCCCTTGTCCGTTTATGAAGTACAACGCCATTTATAGTAGACGCTTGAGAGACTTGCTTGAATAAAGGAATGTAAAACCTGACCGGCTTGGTCGGGGCTCGCGACACGGGTAAAATGCGATCCCTTATGCGCATCGGCAACCACACCCTCAAAAATTGCCTCATCGTCGCCCCCATGGCCGGGGTGACGGATCGGCCTTTCCGCCAGCTTTGCAAAAAGCTGGGGGCGGGTATGGCGGTGTCCGAGATGGTGACCTCAAACTCGCTGTTGTACGGCTCGGCCAAGACCGCACGCCGCGCCAACCACGAAGACGAAGTCGACCCGATCAGCGTGCAGATTGCCGGTGCCGAACCCGCGATGATGGCCGAGGCCGCCCGCCACAACGTCGACCGCGGCGCGCAGATCATCGACATCAACATGGGCTGCCCAGCCAAGAAGGTCTGCAACGTCATGGCCGGGTCGGCGCTGCTGCAGGACGAAAAACTGGTCGGGCGGATTCTGGATGCGGTGGTGCAGGCCGTGCCCGAAATACCTGTCACGCTGAAAATCCGTACCGGCTGGGATCGCGAACACCGCAATGCGCTGAACATACTCAAGATTGCTGAAAATGCCGGGGTGCAGGCGCTGGCCATGCACGGCCGCACCCGCGCCTGCGCCTACACTGGTGACGCGGAATACGACACCATCCGTGCAGTAAAAGCGGCGGCACGCATTCCCGTGATCGCCAACGGCGACATCACCACACCGGAAAAAGCCCGCTTTGTGCTGGATTACACCGGCGCCGATGCCGTGATGATCGGCCGTGCAGCGCAGGGCCGCCCGTGGATTTTTCGTGAGATCGATCACTTCCTGACAACCGGCGAACATCTGCCGCACCCTGAAGTGGCCGAAATCCACGCCGTGCTGCTCGAACACATACACGACCTGTACGCGTTCTATGGCGACATCACAGGTGTACGTGTGGCGCGCAAGCATATCTCCTGGTACACACGGGGGCTGGTCGGCAGCAGTGCATTCCGCCACACTATGAATCGGCTCGATTCAGTGACGGAACAACTTTCAGTTGTAAACGAGTACTTTGCCCAGGCAGCGCGCGCCGATAGCCGCCTGTGCTACGAAACGAATAACAAGCTCAACTTGCCGCCCGTCACACGGCTCGCGGCATAACGAGCGGCATTAAGGGGAACTCCATGAAGGAAGAAAACGAGATTGCCGCCTGTATGCGGCGGTCGCTCAATCGCTATTTCAAGGATCTCGACGGGGAGACCCCGAATGAGATCTACAGCATGGTGGTGAGTGCCGTTGAAAAACCCTTGCTGTCCTATATTCTCGACCGCGCCGAAGGCAACCAGACGCGTGCAGCCGACATGCTCGGCATCAACCGCAACACCCTGCGCAAGAAAATGCGCGAACATGGCCTTACTGACTAATTCCTTCCTGACGAACACCCCATGACAATCCAGCGTGCCCTGCTTTCCGTGTCGGATAAAACCGGCCTTGTCGATTTTGCCCGGGCGCTTGCCACCGCAGGCGTCGAGCTTCTTTCTACCGGCGGCACCGCCAAAGCGCTGCGCGATGCGGGCCTGACGGTCATCGACGTCAGCGAATACACCGACTTTCCCGAGATGCTCGACGGCCGCGTCAAAACGCTGCACCCCAAAGTGCACGGCGGCATCCTGGCGCGGCGCGACCTGCCCGAGCACGTCGCCACCATGACCGCGCATGGCATGCCCTATATCGATCTGGTGTGCGTCAACCTGTATCCGTTTGTCGCCACCGTTTCCAAGCCGCACACGCTGAATGACGCAATCGAAAACATCGACATCGGCGGCCCGGCCATGGTGCGCTCGTCGGCCAAGAACTACCGCCACGTCGCCATCGTCACCGACCCGGTCGATTACCCGGCACTGGTGACGGAAATGCAGGCCAACGGCAACGCCCTCACCGATGCCACCCGCTTCGGGCTGGCAAAAAAAGCCTTCACCCACACGGCGCAATACGATGGCCACATCAGCAACTACCTCACCGCACTGAACGATGCCGGTGAGCGTGAAGCGTTCGGCGAACAGCTCACGCTGCAATTTTCGCGCGCGCAAATCTGCCGCTATGGCGAGAATCCACATCAGGCCGGTGCCTTTTACGTTGAAGCCAACGCACCGGCCGGCACCATCGCCACCTCGCGCCAGCTGCAGGGCAAGGAGCTGTCCTACAACAACATCGCCGACACCGATGCGGCGCTGGAATGCGTCAAGCTGTTCGACACTGCACCCGCCTGCGTCATCGTCAAGCACGCCAACCCCTGCGGCGTGGCTTACGGCGCGAATCTGCTGGAAGCCTACAACCGCGCCTACCAGACCGATCCCGAATCGGCCTTTGGCGGCATCATCGCCTTCAACGGCCGGCTCGATGGCGAGACCGCGCAGACCATCGTCGAGCGCCAGTTCGTCGAAGTCATCATTGCCCCCGAAGTCAGCCCCGAAGCCGTGGCCGCCGTGGCTGCGAAGAAGAACGTGCGCCTGCTCGAATGCGGTGCCTGGTCGGGTGCGATCGCGCAGATGGACATGAAGCGCGTAGCCGGCGGCCTGCTGGTGCAGGATGCCGACGTGTTGCTGCATGGCGAACTCAAGACGGTGACCCAGCGCACCCCGACCACGCAGGAAATGGACGATCTGCTGTTTGCCTGGCGCGTCGCCAAGTTCGTCAAATCCAATGCGATTGTCTACGCCAGGGATCGCATGACAGTCGGCGTCGGCGCCGGTCAGATGAGCCGCATCAATTCCGCGCGCATCGCCGCGATCAAGGCCAAACACGCCGGCCTCCCCGTGCCCGGATCGGTCATGGCCTCCGATGCCTTCTTCCCGTTCCGCGATGGTATCGACCAGGCAGCAGCGGCAGGGATCAAGGCCGTGATCCAGCCCGGTGGCTCGATGCGCGACGATGAAGTCATCGCTGCCGCCGACGAACACGGCATTGCCATGGTGTTTACCGGCACCCGGCATTTCAGGCACTGATTCAGTGAAGGGTAAAGGGAGAAGGGGGATGCCCTCCCGGCGCTTCGCGCCACCCTCCCTGCCGGGAGGGTCACCCTTCACCCTTCACCCTTCCCCCTTTACTCGCTTTTAAAACATGAAAATACTGGTTATCGGCTCTGGCGGACGCGAACACGCACTGGCGTGGAAGCTCGCGCAATCTC
>CAYGMS010000135.1:0-6620 GCA_964350905.1 uncultured Thiobacillus sp.
TTTGCAGGCGCGTAGCTCAGCTGGTTAGAGCACCACCTTGACATGGTGGGGGTCGATGGTTCGAGTCCATTCGCGCCTACCAATTTTATTGGTCGGCTAAAGAACCGGTCTTAATGGGGGTAACCCCGCTGGAGGTTGCAACATGTCACCGCGAACTAGCACGTTTGTCTTTGGATAAACCGGCGCATCGTAGTTCGCAGACAGTCTGCAATCTTTAACTTGTACTACCCAAAAGCGCGGCCGGTCCGCGCTTTTTCTGTTTCTGGAGTTTGAGTCATGGTCAACGTCACGCTTCCTGATGGTTCAGTCCGCGAATTTGACGCGCCGGTGACGGTTGCGCAGGTCGCTTCCAGCATAGGCGCAGGCTTGGCCAAGGCGGCGCTCGCCGGGCGGGTGGACGGCCAGCTGGTCGATACCAGCCATGTGATCGATGCCGACGCGCAGCTTTCCATTGTCACCGACAAGGATGCCGACGGCCTTGACGTGATCCGTCATTCCACCGCGCACCTGTTGGCCTTCGCGGTGAAGTCGCTGTTCCCGGATGCACAGGTGACCATCGGCCCGGTGATCGACGACGGTTTTTACTACGACTTCGCCTACAAACGCCCGTTTACGCCGGAAGACCTGGTCGTCATCGAGAAAAAAATGGCCGAACTGGCCAAAAAAGACATTCCGGTGACGCGCAGCGTGATGCCGCGCGACAAGGCGGTGACTTTCTTTCAGGAGATGGGCGAGGCCTACAAGGCCGAGATCATCGCGTCGATTCCGTCCAACGAAGATATTTCGCTGTACCGCGAAGGCGATTTCATCGACCTGTGTCGCGGCCCGCACGTGCCATCGACCGGCAAGCTCAAGCACTTCAAGCTGATGAAGCTGGCTGGCGCCTATTGGCGCGGCGACTCGAAGAACGAGATGCTGCAGCGCGTGTACGGCACCGCCTGGGCGAAAAAGGAAGATCTCGAAGCCTATTTGCACCGCCTGGAAGAAGCCGAGAAGCGCGACCATCGCCGCCTGGCCAAACAGCTCGACCTCTTGCACATGCAGGACGAGGCGCCGGGCATGGTGTTCTGGCACCCCAAGGGCTGGATCGTGTGGCAGCAGATCGAGCAGTACATGCGGCAGAAGTTTGTCGAATACGGCTACCAGGAGGTACGCACCCCGGCGGTGATGGACCGCAGCATGTGGGAGAAATCCGGCCACTGGGAGAACTACCACGAGAACATGTTCACCACCTCGTCGGAAAACCGCGACTACGCGGTGAAACCGATGAACTGCCCGGGGCATGTGCAGATTTTCAACAGTGGCCTGCATTCCTACCGCGACCTGCCGATGCGCCTGGCCGAGTTTGGTTCCTGCCATCGCAACGAGCCGTCGGGCGCGCTGCACGGCATCATGCGGGTGCGCGGTTTCACCCAGGATGATGCCCATATTTTCTGCCGCGAAGACCAGATCGAGCAGGAAGTGGCTGACTTCATCGTGATGCTGCAGAAATGCTACGCGGACTTCGGTTTTCACGACGTGCTGGTCAAGCTGTCGACACGGCCGGACAAGCGGGTGGGCTCGGACGAAAGCTGGGATGTGGCCGAAGCCGCGCTGGCCGCCGCGCTGGACAAGAATGGCCTGCCCTACGACCTGCAACCGGGCGAGGGCGCATTCTATGGCCCCAAGGTCGAGTTCACGTTGAAGGATTCGATTGGGCGCTTGTGGCAATGCGGCACGATCCAGCTCGATTTCAACCTGCCCGTGCGCCTGGATGCCGAGTTCGTCGACGAGGACAACAGCCGCAAGCCGCCGGTGATGCTGCATCGGGCGATTCTGGGATCAATGGAACGCTTTATCGGTATTCTGATCGAGCACCACGCCGGCAATTTTCCGATGTGGCTGGCGCCGGTCCAGGTGGTAGTGATGAATATCAGCGAGCGCCAGACCGAGTATGTCGAAAAAGTCACACAGGCACTGCGCCAGGCGGGAATCCGGGCACTATCAGACTTGAGTAATAACAAGATTACCTATAAAATCCGCGAACATAGCTTGCAGAAGCTGCCTTATCAGGTGGTTGTCGGCGACAAGGAAGTGGAGACCGAAGTGGTCGCCGTCCGGGCGCGCGGTAATCAGGATCTGGGGCAGATGAGTCTGGAGGCCTTGATTGCACGTCTGAAGGACGAAATTCTCACGCGGCAATAACGGATTCAAATGAGGCGCCGGATTCAGTTCCGCGCCTCATGCTTTATTTAGGGTCAGGCTTTCGGGTCTGGCATGTTCAGCCCGGACAGATTCGTCCGGGTATTGTTTTGGAGAATGGCTCATCGCGACAGAAAAGAAGCAGACACGCATCAATGGTGAAATCAATTGCCCTGAGGTGCGTTTGGTTGGTGTGGAAGGCGAGCAACTGGGTATCGTGAAAGTACACGAAGCCTTGCGTCAGGCTGAAGAAGCTGACCTGGATCTGGTGGAGATTGCCCCAACGGCACAACCTCCCGTAGCCAAGATCATGGATTACGGCAAGTTCAAGTACCAGGAAAGCAAGAAGCAGCATGAAGCCAAGCTGAAGACGAAGCAGGTTCAGATCAAGGAAATCAAATTCCGTCCGGGTACCGACGAAGGCGATTATCAGATCAAGCTGCGCAATCTGATCAAGTTTCTTGAAGAAGGCGATAAGACGAAGATTACATTACGTTTTCGGGGTCGCGAGATGGCTCACCAGGAAATCGGCATGGCCCAGTTGAGACGGGTCTCGACGGATCTGGCTGAAGTGGCAATCGTCGAGCAGTTCCCGAAGATGGAAGGCCGCCAGCTGGTGATGATGCTGGCGCCGAAGAAGAAGGCTTAAGACCGGCGTTCTCGGACCCTGCGGATTCATGTGGGGTTAAAACGCCAAATAATACGTGCAGTCGGGTAGGTGAAGCATTCCGCGCCGCGGGATCACCTGGCCGCATGAGATAAAAGGAAGCATCATGCCTAAGATGAAAAGCAAGAGCGGCGCTGCCAAGCGGTTCCGTGCGCTGGGCAGCGGCAAGTTCAAGCGCTCGCACGCGTTCATGCGTCACATTCTCACCAAGAAAAGTACCAAGCGTAAGCGTCAGTTGCGCGGTACTGAAACGGTCAATGCAAGCAATCACAAGTCGATTGCCCGCATGTTGCCCTACGCATAAAGGAGAGAAAGCATGCCACGCGTCAAACGGGGTGTAACCGCCCGAGCCAGTCACAAGAGAGTCCTCGATGCCGCCAAAGGCTATCGCGGTCGTCGTAAAAACGTATTCCGCGTCGCCAATGAAGCGGTGATGAAGGCCGGTCAGTACCAGTACCGTGACCGTCGTCAGCGCAAGCGCCAGTTCCGCGCACTGTGGATTGCCCGTATCAACGCCGCTTCGCGTCAGCATGGTCTGACCTACAGCGTGTTCATGAACGGCCTGTCCCGTGCCGAGATCGGCATTGACCGTAAGGTGTTGTCCGATATCGCGATTTTTGACAAAGATGCTTTTGCCAAGATCGTCGAGCAGGTCAAGGCCAAGCTGGCGGCTTAAGCCGGCAAACTGTCACAAAAAAAGGCCGCAAGGCCTTTTTTTGTTGGCATTGTTCAAACGAGTTTATCCACGAAGGGCGCGAAGAAGCGCGAAGAGAAACCCCCGCTGGCGTATTGAACGGGCTTCTGCTGTATCGCTCTTCTTAGCGAACTTCGCGTCCTTCGCGGATAAATTCCTGATATAAAAACTGCCATGCGCAATCCCAACGAAATCGTTGCTGACGCCCTTGCTGCTGTTCAAGCCTGTCCCGACCTGCAAACGCTGGAGCAGGTGAAGGCAGCGTATCTGGGCAAAAGCGGTCAGCTGACCGAACTCCTCAAAAGCCTGGGTGCGATGCCCGCTGACGAACGCAAAACCGCAGGCGCGCGTATCAACGAAGCCAAGCAGGCGGTGGAAGCGGTGCTCAAATCCCGTCGCGATGCGCTGCAGCAAGCCGAACTGGATCGCCAGCTGGCGGCCGAGACGCTGGATGTGACGCTGCCGGGTCGCGGACTGGGCCAGGGCGGGTTGCACCCGGTGTCGCGCACGCTGTCACGCATCCAGGCGCTATTCCGTTCGATCGGGTTCGAGGTGGCGACGGGCCCCGAGATCGAGACCGATTTCTACAATTTCACCGCGCTGAACATCCCGGAAGACCACCCGGCACGTGCGATGCACGATACGTTCTACATGCAGGGTGGTGAATTGCTGCGCACCCACACTTCGCCGGTGCAGGTACGCTACATGCAAACCCATCAGCCGCCACTGCGCATCATTGCGCCGGGCCGGGTGTATCGCTGCGATTCCGATGTGACGCACACGCCGATGTTCCATCAGGTCGAAGGCCTGTGGGTGGACGAGTCGGTGTCGTTCGCCGACCTGAAGGGGGTGCTGGCCGACTTCATGCGCAACTTCTTCGAGCGTGACGACCTGCCGGTGCGTTTCCGGCCGTCGTTCTTTCCCTTTACCGAGCCGTCGGCCGAGATGGATATCGGCTGCGTGATGTGCGGCGGGGAAGGCTGCCGGGTGTGCTCGCATACCGGCTGGCTGGAAGTGCTGGGCTGCGGCATGGTGCATCCGAATGTATTCAAACACGTCGAGATCGATACCGAACGCTACATTGGCTTTGCGTTCGGTTTGGGGGTGGAGCGCCTTGCCATGCTGCGCTACGGCGTCGACGACTTGCGATTATTCTTCGAAAACGACCTACGTTTTCTAAAGAAATTCAATTAATTAGGGCGTATACATCATGCAATTTCCAGAATCCTGGCTACGCAATCTTGTCAGTCCTGCGCTCGACACCGCCCAACTGGCTCACGTGGTGACAATGGCGGGCCTCGAGGTGGAGGCGATGACACCGGCTGCGCCGCCATTCAACAACGTGGTGGTGGCTGAAATCCTCTCGGCCGAGAAACATCCCGATGCCGACCGCTTGCAAATTTGCCAGGTCGATGTCGGTGAATCAGTGCCGGTCACCATCGTCTGTGGTGCGCCGAATGCTGCGGCCGGGCTCAAGGTGCCGTGCGCCCGCCCCGGTGCCAACCTGCCCGGGTTCGAGATCAAGGTGGCCAAGGTACGCGGTGTCGAGTCATTCGGCATGCTGTGTTCGACCAAGGAACTGGGGCTGGAAGGCGCGGCCGATGGCCTGATGGTGCTGCCGGCCGACGCGCCGGTGGGCGAGGATTTCCGCAACTGGCTCAATCTGGACGACACGCTCATCACCCTGAAGCTCACGCCCAACCGCGCGGACTGTCTGTCGATGCAGGGGCTGGCGCGCGAGGTGGGGGCGATTACCGGCGCCGAAGTGCGTCCGCCGCAGGTACAGGAAGTCGCCATCCAGATTCAGGACACGGTGCCGGTGCAGGTAATGGCGAGCGAGGCGTGCCCGCTGTACCTGGGGCGGGTGGTACGCGGCATTGACGCACAAGCGCCTACCCCGCGCTGGATGGCCGAGCGCCTGGAGCGCAGCGGGATTCGTCCGCTGCTGGCACCGGTCGATATCACCAACTATGTGCTGCTCGAACTTGGGCAGCCGATGCACGCCTTCGCCCTGTCGCGCCTCAATGGTGGGATCGAGGTACGGATGGCACGCGCGGGCGAAAGCCTGGAATTGCTGAACGGCCAGACTGCCGAACTCGCGCCCGACATGCTGGTGATTGCCGATGCCAGCGGCCCGGTGGCGCTGGCCGGCATCATGGGCGGCCAGCCGACCAGCGTGGAACGGTTTACCGTCGACCTCATGCTGGAGGCCGCCTTCTTTGCCCCCGCAGCGATTGCCGGGCGGGCGCGTCGGCTGAGCCTGTCCACCGATTCGTCGCATCGTTTCGAACGCGGCGTCGATTTTGGCGCCACCCGTCGGGCGATGGAACGCGCGACCGAATTGCTGCTGCTGATTTGCGGCGGTCAGGCCGGCCCGATCAATGAGACCGTCGCCACCTTGCCGTCACGTTCGCCGATCACGCTGCGTCTGCCGCGCCTCAAGCGCGTGGCAGGGGTTGAACTCGATGCAGTGCAGGTGACACGTGATCTGGTCGCGCTGGGTGCAGTTGTTGAACAACAGGGCGACAACCTGATTGTTACGCCGCCAAGCTTTCGCTTCGACCTGGCTATCGAGGAAGACCTGATCGAAGAGGCGGTGCGCCTGTTCGGCTACGACAATATTCCGGCCCAACCGCCCGCCGCGCCGTCGCGCATGCTGCCGCAGGACGAAACCGTGCTGTCTGACGATGTCCTGCGCCAGATGTGGGTCGGGCTGGATTACCAGGAAGTCATCACCTACAGCTTTGTCGACCCGGCCTGGGAAACGGCGCTCGATGCCGATGCCCGGCCGATGCCTTTGGCCAATCCGCTTGCCAGCCAGTTGTCGGTGATGCGTACCACCTTGTGGGGTGGGTTGATCGAGACCTTGCGCCACAACCTCAATCGCCAGCAGGAACGGGTGCGGATCTTCGAGTTGGGGCGCGTCTATGCGTCACTCGCAGAGCAGCCCATGAAACTGGGTGGCTTGATCTATGGTGACGTGCAACCCGAGCAATGGGGGGCTGCCGCGCGATGTGTTGATTTCTTTGATCTCAAAGGCGATCTG
This sequence comes from uncultured Thiobacillus sp., assembly GCA_964350905.1. Classification (GTDB taxonomy): domain Bacteria; phylum Pseudomonadota; class Gammaproteobacteria; order Burkholderiales; family Thiobacillaceae; genus Thiobacillus. Next base: position 6,589 of record CAYGMS010000135.1, read on the forward strand.
GAGCGTGTGCTGGGTTGTGTGCCCGATACGCG
>CAYGMS010000136.1:0-6591 GCA_964350905.1 uncultured Thiobacillus sp.
AATCTCCTGCTTCAGGCATTCCTCGAATGCCGGCGTGTTCCACGCAGCCATCGCTTTTGGAAAGCGGATCATGGATTCAGCGCACGCTTGCGCAGTTCAAGATACACCAGCAGCAGCACCAGAACCGGCCCCGCAAACCCGATCAGGAACGGGGCGAAGCTCGCCAGGCGCTCAAAACTACTGACTTCTGCCGTCCAGGCCTGCCAGATCATGTAGGCAAGCGGGATGATCGTGAACAGGATGGTGGGCAGCAAAAACCAGACCGAATTCTTGCCCCCGGCTCGAGCCAGGCGTGCGGAGAAAAATGAAACGGCGGCCACGACCACGGCAGACACTGCGCCCCACGCCATGCCAAATGCACTTGCGATCAGCGAACCAATCTGAAAAACCAGCAGCATCACGATGGCCGCGGCGACCAGATATCTGAGGGTTTTGTCCGACATATAGCACTCCAGTGAGGTGGGCGTAAGGGATAGTTTGCGTGATGCGCAGGTTTAGACAAGCAGTGCCTGACGGCCATACATGATAAACACGAGAATGATCAGCGCACCCAGCCACCCCAGCATATAGAAGACCATGGCGTGTTGCGCTTTCAGCATTTCTGATCCGGTGCGTGGGCGGATCCCCTTGATGAAGAACACCAGCTTGCACGACAGATTCACGCATACCAGGTTGATCGCCAGCAGCAGGCCGGCTCCCATCGCCAGGTCGGTCTGGCCATATCCCAGCATGAGCCCGAGTGTGACGGCAGGCGGCAGCAGCGCCACGGCCACCATCACACCCACCAGTACGCTCGACAAGCCTGTGGTCATGGAAAGCGCTGCAGCCGCGCCCGATGCCAGCGCCAGTGCAATAGAATCCAGGCCCACCTGGGTACGGGCGACCAGTTCGGGGCTGGCAAGGTCAAACGGCCATGACATGCCGATCAGAATCGACAGGACGATGGCCAGTGCGATACCTGCCGTGGCGGTATATATCGATTTCCACATCAGGGCGATATCCCCCAGAGCGGTACCGAGACCAAATGCCAGATTAGGGCCGAGCAGGGGAGCAATCACCATGGCGCCAATCACCACGGCCACGTTGTTCTCGATCAGCCCGATCGCCGCCACCACGGTTGAAAGAAACACCAGCACCATGAAATTCAGGTCCAGGCGGACGCTTTTTTCAACGCTGTCGTAGAGCGCCTCGCGTGCGGCGGTCGCTGCACCTTCTTCTTTGCGTTTTTCTTCTGAAGGCTTGGGAAGCGCGGTTTCCACTGCCAGCACCACAATTCTGGCGGGCTCCTGAGCGCTTAATATTTTCTGCAACCCGTCCAGCACTGACTGAAGCTTGTCATCGGCCACGAGCAACCGCATCGTTTGCATGCCATCCTCGCGCACTGTTCCTGGATGAACATCGGAGACTTCAAGGCTTTCGGCAATCGCCAAAACCGTATCCATGTTCCCGGTATCGGCAACGATCTCGACATATTTCATAATCAGTGACGGTCCTGGCGCAGTTCAAGCATGATGCCCTGGTCAACCTGGATCAGTCCGCGCTTGGGGCGGTCCAGGTCAATGATGATGAATACGATCATGGCGATGACCAAGGAGACCAGTGCAGCGGGCGCGACCACGCGCCGGCCGCTGAGGCCGCTGGAATAACCCAATATGCCGCCCGAAGCGACAAAGACCATGAACAGCAGCAGCAAGACCACTTCTGGAACATGCATCTGCAACAAGGCATTGCGCTTGCCTTGCCGGTCGATCAATTCGTTTAGTGCGGTGACAAATGCTCCCGTGGTAACCGGACGCGGATCTTCGTTGGTCGCCATGACCGCAAGGGACCATAACTCGGCTTGAAGCTGGGCTATCTGCTTATTGTACTGGACACGTTCACTGGTTCGGGTGAGATCCACCCCGCCAATGGCAATGCGCAAGTCAATGTATTGGCGCAGTTTGTCGGCCACTTCTTGTTGATGGTTTTGTGGAAGAAGCTGAACCCTCAGTACCGTTGTTCCGATGGCATTGGCCTCATCGATCAAAGCCTGGGTGCGATGGTCGTAGCGTTGCATCGACATGCTGAAGGTGAAACCGAGCAGCAGTGCCAGCAAGCCCAGAATGCTGGCCTGGATCGAGCCGGTGAGCGTTTTGACTTCCTTGTCGTCTCGGCCCTGAACATAGCGCCCGATCTGGTAGCCGATTTCGTTGAAGACGAGAATCAGGATGAATAGCGCCACGGTAATGGCGATGCTGTTATAGCCGTATAAGATTTCTTGTTGGGTCATAAATGGTTCTGCTGTCTCGGCTCGGCGTATCCAGGTTGGGCAGGCGGCATTGTCCTATGATTTCCCATGAAGCGGATAGGGAGTATTAAAGTGGCCACACCCACAGGATCATCGGCACACTCACGGCCAGCACGATAATCTCCAGCACCAGGCCCAAACGCCAGTAATCGCCGAAGCGGAACCCGCCGGGGCCGAGGATAAGCGTATTGTTCTGATGGCCGATGGGGGTCAGGAAAGCGCAGGACGCGCCCACCGCAACCGCCATCAGAAAGGCGTCGGCATTGACCCCGAGATGATTGGCGGTGCTGATGGCGATCGGACACATCACCGCCGCCGTGGCGGCATTGTTCATCATGTCCGACAAAAACATGGTCACCACCAGCACAATCACCAGCCCGGTAATGGCATGTCCCTGGGCCACGTTGTCCAGCAAAACCCGGGCGATCATGTCCGCTGCACCGGTGGTCGCCATCGCATCGGCAACCGGCAGCATGGCCCCCAGCAGCAGGATGACCGGCCAGTCGACAGCGGTGTAAACCGAACGCAAGGGCACCACCCCCAATGCCACAAAAGCGAGCGCGGCGGCGGCAAAGGCAACCGCCACCGGCAACAGGCCCAGCGCCGTGGCCATCACGGCGACCAGCATCACCAGCGTGGCCGTGAGCGCCTGGCCTTTTTTGGGCACCCGGATATCGCGCGTGGCCAGCGGCAAACAACCGTACTGGGCGGCAAAACCGGATAGTGATTCAGCCGTGCCCTGCATCAGCAGCACATCGCCAGCCTGGATACGGGCCGTTCGCAAACGCTTGATGGTGCGACGCCCCTGACGGGAAATGGCCAGCAAGTTGATGCCATAGCGGCTACGCAGATCGATGTCGGTGGCAGAGCGATTCACCAATGCAGCATTGGGCACCACCACCAGTTCCTGAATCACTATCTCGTCGGCACCGGATTTTTCCTTGGGGGCTTCTTCAGCCGGCGGGGCACTGTCAGTCGGCTCGGCCGCAGCCTGCGTATCCGTTTCCGTTGCCGCATCTTCATCGGCATTCGAGGGTATCTCTTCGTCTTCTTCAAGTTGAAGACCCAGGCTGGTGAGCACCGACGCCAGCGATTCGGGTTCGACCTCGATTACCAGAATATCGCCATCCCGCAATATGCGCCCCGGATTCGGGGCAGTCAGGCGGACGTCATGGCGCACCAGGCCCACGATCTGCGCGTCGGTGTCGTCAAGCATGTGCTCCACTTCACGCAGAGACTGGTTGATCGCCTTGCTGCCCGCAACGATCCTGACCTCGCTGATATAGGCCCCTGAATCGAAGCCGCCGGATTCGGTCTGCTTGCGGACGGGCACCAGGCGACAGCCCAGCAGGCCCACAAAGAGGATACCGAGGCCCGCCACCGCCACGCCGACGGGGGAAAAGTCGAACATGGAAAAGGGGCCCATCCCGGTCGTTTCGCGATAGCCCGAGACAATCAGGTTGGGCGGCGTGCCAATCAGCGTGGTCATTCCGCCCAGAATCGAGCCGAAAGACAGCGGCATCAGCACCTTGCCCACGGGCAGGTCATGTTTGGCCGCCATCTGGATCGCAATCGGCATCAGCAACGCCAGTGCCCCCACATTGTTCATGAAGCCCGACAACAGGGCAGCCAGGCTGATGAGCGCCAGAATACTGAGCCTGGGTCCCGCTGTGGTGGGCAGCAAGCGCTTGGTCAGAACATCCACCGCCCCGGAAATCTGCAGGCCATAACCCAGCACCAGCACACAGGCAACCGTGATCACCGCCGGGTGGCCGAAACCGGAGAAAGCCTCTCTGCCGGGCACCAGGCCCACAAACACACATGCCAGCAGCGCGCCCAGCGCAACCATGTCATGCCGCCAGCGGCCCCACAGAAACATGCCCATGGTGGCGAGCAGCACGGCAATGATGGCAATTTGAGCGTGGGTCATAAGAGAGCGGTGGCGGGCAGATTTGCCTTACAGGGAATCGGATTCATACGGGTGGCTTGCTGATTCACGCCTCTGGCATGCCGTGCGTGACCCTGTTGCGGCCAGCCGCTTTTGCGCGATACAGATTGTCATCCGCCACATGAACCAGGCGTTCGATGTTGTCGATACCCTCACCGAGACTGGCCACGCCTATGCTGACCGTGAGCCTGATTTCGTCAGGCACATCCGGCAGCTTGAAACTCGCCAGTTCAACCTGCTTGCGCAAACGCTCAGACAATTCGGTTGCATCCAGCAGGGGCGTGTACGGCGCAACCACCAGAAATTCTTCACCACCATAGCGTGCCACGTAGTCAGATTCACGCAATGTCTCCGAGATGATCTCGCCCAGGGACACCAGCACGCGGTCGCCGGCCTGGTGTCCAAACTGATCGTTCACGGGTTTGAAATGATCGATATCGATCATCATGATCGAAAGGGGCAGCGAGTATCGATGTGCAGTGGCGATGTCTTCGTTTAAGCGGCGATCCAGATAGCGCCGGTTGAACAAGCCCGTCAGGGAATCCGTGATGGTTTCACGCTCCAGCAGCGTGATGCGCATCACATCCGACATCGTCTGCAACGAAAGGGTTGCGGTCAGCCAGACAAAGCACGCGCCCAGAAAGAATATGGCCGGGACAATCAGGTCAATCAGTTTTGAGTGGTTGCCCCAGAAAACATTGGCATAGGCAAGATAGCCAACGAAAAACAGCACAATCATGACCAGCATGGCGTACCAGCGGCTGCGCAGGGGGCCGGGCGGCAGGGTTGCAATCAACTGCCTGATGGGCCGCAGCGCGATCAGCTGAATGATGGCGCCTGAAAAAACGAGACCTAATGCCAAAAGCGTAATCACAGTGTGCGTCTCATAGACTCTTTACGAGAATACCGAATCGGCTGCGTTTGCATGGATGCCTGCTTGTCACTGTGGCTAGTGTGAATGATTCGGCTTGTTGCATCAACGTATTTGGCTGCTTCAGCTTGGTTTATGGCCTGATATAAGCTTCAAGCCGCTGCCGCCGGCTCACCATCACGGGCATCCATAGATGGCTTGTCATACCCACAGGAAATGTGGCTCGTATTATGGAAACGGCACACATCCAAAGGGGCAATTTAATGCCGGGCCTGGCCGCGCCTGGGCGGGTAGCGCCACCAGGCTGCCACAACGAGCAACCCGAACACCGTGTATACGGCAATAAAGACCCAGGGCGGCGCCTCGTAGAACAGCAGTTGCTGAATCCAGTGCTCGATGAACCCCTCGCTGTAAGCCACCGAACCGGCCTGCGTGCGTAGCCACGACTCCAGCGAGGTGAGCGGGCAGACGACCCCCAGCCATGACTCAGCAACGACAAAGCCGATTGCCGCAAGGTGCGCAACGCGAAACCCAAACGTATTCACCCATCGCCAGGCCAGCAGATTGCCGGCAACGACAAGCACCAGTCCGCCCACGATGAACAAGACGACAGCGAAGTGGATAAGCAGCACAGCATCTGCAAGCAATGTGGTCGGTAGCGCCGGGTTCATTTTGGAGGTGGGGTAAAAGTAGCCAACGCTGCGTTGTTTTATCGAGTCGCACCCGTGTTGACTGCCGATCTGGGCTCCTTATTCATAGTGCATCGCGTACGTTATATCAACGGGATATTTGAGTGCAATAAATACCCCGATTTCTCGAGCTAAACGGCCTGCTGTTGGCGCTGCGCTTGAGCCACTTCTGGCCATATATGGCTACCAATATTTGGGGTACTTGGCATCGCGAGTTGCGTTGTTATAGACGAGGGCGACGGCCACCAGAACAAGCGCACCAACCAAGGTGGGAAATAATAAAAACCCCCACGCGGGCTGGGTTAAAAAAACGATGACCGGATTTGAACCGGCGGGCGGGTGCACGGTGCGTGTAAGCATCATGAGCGCAATCGCTGTACCCACTGCGAGCGCAACAGCCCACCAATGAGGGCCAAAGACTGCCAGAAAAACAAGGCCTACCAGAGAGCTTATGACGTGACCCGCAATCACATTTCTGGGCTGGGAAAACGGAACGTCCGGATAACCAAACACAAGCACACATGATGCGCCGAATGACCCGAGCACCAGAGCAACCGAAAGAAAATCTGTCAGCGCGGCAACTGCGGCGATAGCAAAAAAACCACCCAGCCATGCAAGGGCAACAACCTTCAAAGCTGGCTGAGGAGGCAATGCGGCACCATCGCCTTTGAATTTTTCGAGAAACGACATAGGGGCCCTTTGTGGTCTAGCGTAACGCTGTTTAATTCGTCACCCCGGCGAAAGCCGGGGTCTAGCGCCTTGATTTAACTGGATTCCGGCTTTCGCCGGAATGACG
>CAYGMS010000137.1:0-6523 GCA_964350905.1 uncultured Thiobacillus sp.
GGATCAGGTTCAGCTTTTTGCGGGCGCACCGACCCATGTATGGCGCTACCGGGGCAAGGTCTTGAAAGGTGACGCACGGGCAGTCACCCATCACCCGGCCAGCCCGCTTGGCCCGGTGATTCGGGTTCACCGTGGCACCCGCGTGCGCATTCATTTCATCAACGAGCTGCCTCAGCCCAGCGTCGTCCACTGGCACGGATTGCTGGTGCCGGAAGAGGCGGATGGGCATCCGCGTTATGCCGTGGGTCCAAGCGGTCGTTATGTCTATGAGTTCGAGGTGATCAACCGCGCCGGCACCTACTGGTTCCATCCGCATCCGCATGGGATGACCGGTTCGCAGGTGTACGCCGGCCTCACCGGATTGTTCATCGTGACCGATGACGAGGAGCGCGCGCTGGGCCTGCCCGACGGCGATCGCGATGTCAGCCTGGTTATTCAGGACCGCAGTTTTACCCGTGACAACCAGTTGCGCTATATCGGCAACGGCTCGGGAATGATGGGCATGATGGCGAACGTGAGTGGATTTCTGGGTGACCGAATTCACGTTAATGGGCGACCGGACTTCACGTTTGCTGCCGAGCGCAAGCCCTATCGCCTGCGTGTGGTGAACGGGTCGAATTCCCGCATCTACAAACTGGCCTGGAGTGACGGCACGCCGATGACCGTGATCGGGTCCGACGGTGGATTGCTGGCCGCTCTGGTGACCCGGCCGTATATCACGGTCGCCCCATCCGAGCGGGTCGAACTGTGGGCCGACTTTTCGAGCCGAGCCGCAGGCGAGGAATTGAACCTGGTCAGCCTGCCTTTTGCTGCATCGAGTGGCGGTGGCGGAATGATGGGCGGCGGCATGATGGGTGGCGGCAGCGGACCTGCACAAGGTTCGGCATTCCAGGTGCTCAAGGTCCGGGTCGGGCAGGGTGCAGCGGTTTCAGAAAAGTTGCCAGAGCGTCTCACCAGCATACCCCCCTTGCGCCCCGAGGAAGCCCGCAACCTGAACAATCCCCGTCAGATTCGTGTCACGACCAATGGCATGCGCTGGAGTTTGAACGGGCGCCTGTTCGAGATGGAAGGTGTCGCCAAGGAGGAAATCGTGCGCTTTGGCTCGACTGAAGTGTGGGAGTTCGTCAATGAAACTGGCATGGGCATGATGGGCAGCATGCCGCACCCGCTGCATGTGCATGGCGTCCAGTTCCGCGTCATCGATCGGCGCATTCACCCAAGTGCGGTGGCTGCATGGCGCAGCGTGAGCGAAGGCTATGTGGATGAGGGCTGGAAAGATACGGCCCTGGTCATGCCGGGCGAGCGGGTTCGGGTGTTGATGCGCTTCGAGAGTTTTCCGGGACTGTTCCTGTACCACTGCCACAACCTGGAGCACGAAGACATGGGGATGATGCGGAATTTCCGCATCAATACGTGAGACAGGAATGAAACACCATGAGTGAGTCACAAGCAAAGGCGAGCAAGGGGCCGTTCGATGTCGATCGAATCATCCCATTGCGGCCTGTTGTTGCGAACACACTTGAGCAAGCCATTCGGAAGATAACCGCGCTCGAGACTGTTATTGATGCCCATGTAGACCTGCGCGGCCAACTCCGCATCCGGTATGACGCTTCCAGTGTCGGGATTAGCGACATCGAACGGCTTCTCGACGAATCGGGGGTTGGGCGCCTATCCAAATGGAGCGGCGACCGCAACGTGGACCGGAAGGATTGAGCCATGCCTGTAGTCAGCGCCAACGTGACTGTTGCCAAGGTATGCAAGGCCTGCGGCCCGGCGAATGTACCCGGCCGGTTGCGTTGCCATGAGTCGATGGTGCTATTTGCAAATGATTGGGTCGGTGTACCCGACAGCCAGAATAATTTTGGATATAGGAGACTGTGATGAGTGACAGCACACAAGATCCAGTATGCGGGATGCAAGTCAGCCCCGATGCTTATGCTATGGAGTATCTGGGTTTGCATTACGCCTTCTGTTCGCAGCAATGCCAGGACCGCTTCAAGGCGAACCCGCATCTTTATGTCGGCGTGCCGGGTCAGATGGCACCCAAGCACAAGGGCATGGAAATTTTTAAGCAACGGCGTTTCCGCCTTGAACAGCCCATGTCCGATACGGATGCGTCCATTCTTGTTGAAGCGTTGAGCAGCATGATGGGCATCAAGCATATTGAGGTTGCTGGAGGCATCGTATCCATCACCTATGACCTGTTGCAGGCGACCGCAGAACAGATTGAAGCACGCATGGGGCAGGTTGGCTTGCGTCTTGGAACAGAGTGGTCGGCGCGGTTGCAGCGCGGTTTTGTCCATTACCTGGAAGAGGTCGAGGTAGGCAATCTGGAAGTCAAACCGCATTCAGGACATCACTAAATCGCGGGTATGTAACGTTTAACACCTGCGAAAAGGAGACGGCCATGTGTCACCTGATCTTGATGTTGCCTGTGTTGGCGTTAGTTGCCTTTTGGGTTTGGCCGCTCTCTATTGCAGTGCCTGTCTATGCCGTTGTCTTTTTTGCGTCCGGGTTCATGTATTACTTTCTGATGCGCGCGATGCGCCTGCCGGTTCAGACCGGCGCGGAAGACTTGCTGCACAGTACAGGAAAGGTGATCGATGCGAGACAGGGTGTGGTTCACATCCAGATGCATAGTGAAATCTGGGATGCCCGTTCGCATGGCGAACTGCACCCGGGCGATACGGTACGGATCACCGGCGTGAACGGGTTGAGTCTTGATGTTGAGAAGTCCACTTTAGCGCGCGATTAAATGGCCCAGGGAATCGTACGTGACGGATGGTATTAACAGGATGACGCCTCACCCCTTTGCAGAAGCTGGCTTGTGGCTACTCCGGCACGCTTTGATTATTTGAAAAGGGGTACGCGATGTCATTTACAAAGACCCAACTCATTGACCTCTACCGGATACGCGCCGAGTGGTATGACTTTTCGGCAAATCTGTATTACCTGATCGGTTTCCGCGAAGCCTGGTATCGCAAACAGGCAGTATCTGCGCTCGGACTGAAACCCGGCGATACGATTGTGGAAATCGGCTGTGGTACCGGGCTCAATTTTGGCTATTTGAGAGCTGCGGTGGGCGAGGCGGGAAAGGTCATCGGCGTAGACCTGACCGACGCCATGCTGGCGCAAGCCGAACAGCGTATTGCACGTGAAGGGTGGAGCAACGTCATGCTGGTGCAGCGCGATGCTGCCACCTATGAATTTCCGCCCGAAGTGCAGGGTGTGCTATCGACCTTTGCGCTGACCCTGGTCCCGGAATATGGGCGGGTGATTGCGCGAGCGGCCGATGCGCTTGCAACAGGTGGACGCATGGTGGTTCTGGATTTTCGTCAACCGGAAAACTGGCCTTTGTGGCTGGTGCGTGTGGGGGTGTTCATCACCCGACCTTTTGGTGTGTCGCTGGATCTGGCGGCGAGAAAACCCTGGGAAGTGATGCAGAAGCATTTCCCGCGTGTAACCACGAAATCCCTGTTTGGTGGGTTTGTTTATATCGCGGTCGGGGAAGGCCGTGAATCCGATAACAGACAAGAGGGTGATTGAGATGCTCACTAAGTTTACCAAGTGGTGGGGTCTGATGCTGATGGGGTTCCCGCTGGCGGCATGGAGCGCATCAAACGATGCGCATTGGGACTACCTGAAGAGCAGCGCGCTGAAGTGGAGCACATACGACAAAAGCACACTGCAGAAAGCCCGAAAACTCAAGCGCCCGCTGTTTGTACTGGTTTACCTGGACACCTGCCATTGGTGTCGCAAGTATGAAACGGAAACGCTCGAAAGCAGTCGGGTCCTTAAACGCCTGCGCGCCGATTATTTGCCTGTGGCCGTGAATTCCACATTGCAGCCCGAGGTGGCCAAAACGCTTGGTGCACAGATGGTTCCAACCACGATATTGCTGACGCCGGAAGGACGCAAGATGGCCAAATTCATGAGCTTCGTAAGCGAGCGTGACCTGGCCGACATCCTCGACGCCAACCTCTACCGCTGGCGCAAGGGCGAGGTTTTTGGCGAAGATTTTGGTGCGCCCGAGGTCTGTTGTCCGATTGATGAGAACCAAAAGCCTTGAACGGTGAATAACAGCGGAGCGTGACCCTAACTCGTGCGTTACGGAGGAATCAAGATGGACAGCAATAGCCATGAAGAAATGAACGACGGCACACCTGACGACAAGTCGAAGGATGTGCACGATCCGGTTTGCGGCATGACCGTCGAGCCGGATGCGAGCACGGCACACGCCGAGCACGCCGGCATGAAATATTATTTCTGCTCTCAAGGCTGCTGCGACAAGTTTGTTGCCGAGCCATCCCGCTACACGGTCGGCCAAAAAGCCGAGACTCAACCGGCGGTAGTTAAAGACAACAAAACGATATACACCTGCCCGATGCATCCCGAGGTGAAACAGTCAGGCCCAGGCGCCTGCCCCAAATGCGGTATGGCGCTGGAGCCGATGGGGGTGCCAGCAGCCACCTCAAAAATCGAATACACCTGCCCCATGCATCCGGAAGTGGTGCAGGATCATCCCGGCAACTGCCCCAAGTGCGGCATGACGCTGGAGCCGCGCACCGTTGCAGTGGAAGAGGACGATGCCGAACTACGCGACATGACCCGGCGCTTCTGGTTCAGCACCGTGCTGGCCATCCCGGTTTTGTTCAGCGCCATGGGCTCAGAATTCTGGCCGAACCTGTTTGCCGAATTCATCAGCCCGCGCAACCGCCAGTGGCTGGAAATGCTGCTGGCTACGCCAGTGGTGTTATGGGGCGGCTGGCCTTTCTTCGTGCGCGGTTGGCGGTCTCTGCTCACATGGAACCTCAACATGTTCACCCTCATCGGTCTGGGGGTGTCGGTGGCCTGGGGCTACAGCATGGTCGCCGCATTCATGCCGGGAATATTCCCGCCTGCGGTATTCAACGAGATGGGGGTGGTGCCGGTTTATTTCGAAGCCGCAGCGGTGATCACTGCGCTGGTATTGCTGGGCCAGGTGCTGGAGTTGGGCGCCCGCAGCCAGACCAACACCGCCATCAAACTGCTGCTTGGTCTGGCCCCCAAGACGGCACGCATTGTTCGAGATGACGGCCGCGAGGAAGATATCCCGCTCGATCAGGTTCAGCCCGGCGACCGTTTGCGCATCCGCCCCGGCGAAAAAATCCCGGTGGACGGCACGGTCATTGAAGGCTTGAGCCATGTGGATGAATCCATGGTCACCGGCGAACCGGTTCCGGTGAAAAAACATGCTGACGCAAAAGTCATCGGCGCCACAGTGAATGGTACCGGAAGCCTGTTGATGACCGCCGAGAAGGTCGGCAGCGAAACCCTGCTGGCGCAGATCGTTCACATGGTGGCGGAAGCGCAACGCTCACGCGCGCCTATTCAAAAACTGGCGGATGTCGTCTCCGGTTATTTCGTCCCGGTGGTGGTGCTCGTCGCGCTGATTACCTTTGGCGTGTGGGGCCTGTGGGGCCCGGAGCCGCGGTTGGCCCATGCAGTGATCAATGCGGTTGCTGTGCTCATCATCGCCTGTCCCTGTGCGCTGGGGTTGGCCACGCCGATTTCCATCATGGTGGGTACCGGGCGTGGCGCCACAATGGGGGTGCTGTTCAAAAATGCCGAAGCGCTTGAAGTGATGCGCAAGGTGGACACGCTGGTAGTGGACAAAACCGGCACCCTCACCGAAGGCCATCCTGAACTGGTGAGCGTCACCCCGGCAGCGGGTTTCGATGAAGCAGAAATCGTGCACCTGGCCGCCAGTCTCGAGCGCTCCAGCGAACACCCTCTGGCCGCCGCCATCGTGCGTGGCGCTGAAAAGCGTGGTATCGAGTTGGCATCATCAGATGATTTCCAATCGGTCACCGGAAAGGGCGTGACGGGTGGGGTGGCGGGCCGCAAGATTGCGTTGGGCAATCTCAAACTGTTGCAGGATATGGGAATAGAAGTAGGCGACTTGCCAGCGCAAGCCGATGTGCTGCGCGCACAAGGTCAGACCGTGATGCTGCTGGGCGTCGATGGCCGTGCCGCCGGTCTCATCGGCGTGGCCGACCCGATCAAATCGACCACGGAAGAAGCGATTCGCCTGCTGCACGAAGAAGGCATCGAGATCGTCATGCTCACCGGCGACAGCCGCAAGACAGCCGAGGCCGTCGCAGCGAAACTGGGCATAGACCGGGTCCAGGCTGAGGTATTGCCGGATCAAAAAGCAGCCGTGATCAAACAGCTTCAGTCTGAGGGACGCATCGTTGCCATGGCCGGCGATGGCATCAACGACGCGCCAGCCCTGGCTCAGGCCCAGGTCGGTATCGCCATGGGTACCGGCACCGATGTGGCGATGCAAAGCGCCGGCGTGACCCTGGTCAAGGGCGACCTGCGCGGCATTGTGCGTGCCAGAAAACTTTCGCGTGCCACCATGAGCAACATCCGCCAGAACCTGTTCTTCGCATTCATCTACAACGCGTTGGGCGTGCCGCTGGCTGCCGGAGCGTTGTATCCCGTATTTGGCCTGTTGCTCTCGCCCATGATCGCGGCGGCG
>CAYGMS010000138.1:0-6481 GCA_964350905.1 uncultured Thiobacillus sp.
GCGGTTGACCATCGAATCCATGTTGCCCGCCGTCACGCCGAAATACAGCGTCGGCTGCCCCAGTCCCCGGAACGCATCGACTGACAGCCAGTCTGGCTGGCTGATGATGCCCACACGGTAACCCTGTGCTTCCAGCAACCGTCCGATCAACGCCATGCCGAAGCTGGGGTGGTCGATGTAGGCGTCGCCGGTGACCAGAATGATGTCGCACGCATCCCAGCCGAGCGCGGTCATTTCTGCGCGCGTCATCGGCAGGAAGGGGGCGGTGCCGAGGCGGGCCGCCCAGTGCTTGCGGTGGGAAAACAGGGCTGGAGTCATGGGGGGATTTTACCCGTCTGTAAAAGCACAGAAGGGAGCCCGGCAGCCTTTCGGCTAGCCCGCCCCCTTCTGGGTGGACACTGTGGAATCAGACTTAGCGGACCGCCAGCAGTTCCACGTCAAATACCAGCGTGGCGTTGGGGGGGATCACGCCACCCGCGCCGCGCGAACCGTAACCCAGTTCCGGCGGAATGGTGAGCTTGCGCTTGCCGCCGATTTGCATGCCGGCCACGCCCTGGTCCCAGCCCGGAATGACCTGGCCACGGCCGAGGTTGAATTCGAAAGGCTCGCCGCGATCGACGCTGGAGTCAAATTTGGTGCCGTCTGTGAGCCAGCCGGTGTAATGCACCAGAACGGATTGGCCGGCAGTTGCGGTGGCGCCGTCGCCAACCGTCAGGTCTTCAATGATGAGTTCGCTCATGGATTATGTCCTTGGGGAAGTGTTTGAAATTGAGGCGCGTCACAGGGACTGCCAGATGCGCGAAGGCGCATTTTCGCACGTTTTGCGTTTAACCGGGCTTTGGCGGCCAGGGCGTGCCGGACCTAACGCCACTCGGCGGGCAGGTAATACATATCGGGATCGACGTCGATCTGGATTTCCTTGACGCTGCTGGCGTCCGGCGGCGGGTCGCGCAGCACGATCTGCGGGACGCTCAGCACGATGATCACCATAAAGAGCTGGATCAGCAGGAAGGGAATCGCGCCCCAGTAGATGTCGGCGGTGCGGATCGACTTGGGCGCGACGCTGCGCAGATAAAACAGCGCGAATCCGAACGGCGGATGCATGAAGGCGGTCTGCATGTTGACTGCGAGCATGACACCAAACCAGATCGGGTCGATGCCGAGCTTGTAGGCGATGGGGCCGATCAGCGGCACCACGATGAAGGCGATCTCGAAGAAGTCGAGAAAGAATGCCAGCGTGAACACCAGCAGGTTCACTGCGATGAGAAATCCCAGCACGCCGCCGGGCAGCTGGTTGAACAGGTGCTCCACCCAGAGGTCGCCGTCGAGCCCGCGGAAAACGAGGGTGAAGATGGTCGAGCCGATGAGGATGAAAATGACGAAGGTGGTGAGTTTGGTGGTGCTGTCCATCGCCTGCGTGAGCTGCAAACGCGAGAGCCGTCCGCGTGCCAGCGCCAGCAACAGCGCGCCGGCTGCACCCATCGCCCCGCCTTCGGTCGGTGTGGCCACGCCGATGAAAATGGTGCCGAGCACCAGAAAGATCAGCACCAGCGGTGGGATCAGCGTGGTCAGCACACGCAGCAACAGGGCCGAGCCGTGCAGGGTGCGTGCGCTGGCCGGCATGGCGGGCGCGGCGTGGGGTCTGATGAGGGTTACGACAAACACATAGGCCAGATACAGGCCAACCAGGATCAGGCCGGGCAGCAGCGCGCCCTTGTACATGTCGCCGACCGAGACATTGAGCTGGTCGGCCAGCACGATCAGCACGATGGAGGGCGGCACGATCTGCGCCAGCGTGCCGGACGCAGCGATGACGCCGGTCGCCAGCCGCTTGTCGTAGCCGTAGCGCAGCATCACCGGCAGCGAAATCAGGCCCATGGCGATGACGGTGGCAGCAACCACACCGGTGGTGGCGGCAAGCAGGCCACCGACCAGGACCACCGCGTAGGCGAGGCCGCCGCGAACCGAACCGAATAGCTGGCCGATGGTGTCGAGCAGGTCTTCGGCCATGCCGGAGCGTTCGAGTATCAGGCCCATGAAGGCGAAGAAGGGAATCGCCAGCAAGGTGGGGTTGGCGACGATGCCGTAGACGCGCTCGGGCAAGGCCTGCATCAGAGAAAAATCGAACAGACCGACGCTGATGCCGATGCCGGCAAATAACAGACCGTTGGCCGCGAGCGCGAACGCCACCGGGTAGCCCAGCAGCAGGAATACGACCAGCCCCAGGAACATCAGCGGAGCCATGTATTCCAACAGCGCGGCCTCCATCAGACTTCCTCTTTCGGTGATTCGGGTTGCAGGACAAGGTGCCCGCTTAGTACACCGATACGCTTGATGACTTCGGCCAGGCCTTGCAGCGCAAGCAGGGCAAACCCGATGGGCAACAGCAGCTTCACCGGCCAGCGCACCAGTCCGCCCGCATCCGGTGACACTTCCTGCGTCATCCAGGCATCCATGAAAATGGGCCACGCCAGCCACGCCAGCAGTACAGCCATCGGCAGCAGAAACAGCAAGCCGCCGGCAAGGTCGATCCAGGCCTGCCCACGCGCGCTGAAGCGGTTGTAGAAAATATCGATGCGCACATGGCCGTTGTGTTTGAGCGTATAGCCCGCAGCCAGCAGGAACATCGCACCGAACAGATACCACTGGATTTCCAGCCAGGCGTTCGAGCTTTCTCCCAGGGTGTAGCGGGCCAGCGCGTTACCCGCCGAAATGATCGTGGCAATGAGTACCAGCCAGATCGTCAGGCGGCCGACCCGTTCGGTCAGCGCGTCGATCAGGCGGGCCAATGCGAGCAGGGCTTTCATGCGAAAAAACCTTTTTCATCCGCGAAGGACGCGAAGTGACGTGAAGTAAAAACCTCGGGATCACTATTCTTTTGGGGTTTTCTTCGCGTCACTTCGCGCCCTTCGCGGATCAAGTTTTTTTGTTTCGCCGTCACAGCGCCCCCGCCTTGCGCAGGAATTCGGCCATGCGCTCAGCGACCTGTCGGTAACCAGCAGCATTGGCATGGATGGGGTCAGATTTGAGGCGATTGTCCTTCAAGACATCGTTGAACGCATCGCGCTCCAAAGGCAGCTGCATGTCTTCGGCAATGCGGGTATAGAAATCGGGTGCGCTGCCAAACAGCTTTGGTGCGGGCACGCCGATCAGCACCACGTTGGCGCCGCTGGCGCGGATGGTCTGCACCAGCAGGCGCAGGTTGTTTTCGGTAGTGGCCGTCGGCTGCTTGCGCAGCATGTCGTTGCCGCCGAGGCACAGCAGCACCAGACGTGGCCTGTGTTCGGCCAGCACCCCGGGCAGACGTTGCAACCCCGATGCGGTGGTGTCGCCGGGCACGCCGGCATTGATGACGGTGCGCCCGGTAAGCGAAGACAGCACGGCGGGATAAGCCGTCGTTTCACTCGCGCCGGTGCCGTGGGTCAGGCTGTCGCCAAAGGCGACAATGACATCGTGTGGGCTGAGCTTGGGCAGCATTGGCGCACGGTCGCACGCGGCGAGCAGCAGAGAAACACAAACCGCGATGAAGAAGCGGCGTGCGATGGGCATATCAGTTGCCTGCCACCGTCATCCTGTCGATCAGGATCGAGCCGACCTGTTTGGAGCTGCGGCGCTCGATGTCGGTACCGATATCGACGATGCCCTTGAACATCATGCCCAGATTACCGGCGATGGTGATTTCCTCGACCGGATACTGGATTTCACCACCCTCCACCCAGAAGCCGGCGGCGCCGCGCGAGTAGTCGCCGGTGACCATGTTGGCGCCGTGGCCGAGCAGTTCGGTGACCAAGAGGCCGCTGCCCATCTTTTTCAGCAGGCCGTCAAGATCGTGCTCACCGGGGGTGACGATCAGGTTGTGGCTGCCGCCGGCGTTGCCGGTGGTGCTCATGCCCAGCTTGCGGGCCGTGTAGCTCGACAGGAAATAACCCTGCAGCACGCCGTCCTTGACGATGTCGCGCTCCAGGCAGGCCACGCCTTCACTGTCGAAGGGGGCGCTGCCAAGCCCGCTCGGGATGAAGGGCATTTCGCGAATCTGCACCCGTGGCGAGAACACGTCCTTGCCCAGGCTGTCGAGCAGGAACGACGATTTTCGATAGAGACTGCCGCCGGAAACGGCCCCGACAAAGCTGCCGATCAGGCTGGTGGCGATCTGTGCTTCGAAAATCACCGGGCAGGTACGGGTGTCGAGCTTGCGGCCGTTCAATCGCCGCACGGTGCGCGTACCGGCAATGCGGCCCACGGCTTCGGGTGCATCCAGGCTGTTTGCATTGCGCGCACTGGTATACCAGTAGTCGCGCTGCATCGCGCCCTTGTCCTCGCCGATCACGGCAACCGACATGCTGTGACGCGAACCTGGATAGCCGTCGCAAAAGCCGAGGCTGTTGGCATAGATGAATTGCGAGGTGTGGGTGCTGACCCCCGCGCCTTCCGAATTGGTCAGCCGTTTGTCGACTGCAAGCGCTGCCGCTTCGCAGGCGCGGGCGCGCTCGGCGGCTTCTTCCACGGTCAATGCCCACGGGTGATAGAGGTCGAGGTCGCGGATATCCTTCGCCACCTTGTCGGCATCCGGCAGTCCGGCGCAGTCGTCTTCGGCGGTGAAGCGGGCGATGGTCATGGCCTTTTCGACCGTGCTTTTCAGCGCTGCTTCCGACAGGTCCGAGGTCGAGGCGTGACCGCGTCGCTGGCCGATGTGAACGGTGACGCCCGCACCCTTGTCCTTGTTGTATTCGATGGTTTCGATTTCACCCTGACGTACGCTGACGTTCTGGCCGACGCCTTCCGAGATCTCGGTGTCGGCAGCGGTGGCGCCCTGTTTGGCGGCGTGTTCGAGCACGATCTGGGACAGGGCAATAAGTTGGTCGCGGGTGTAGCTGAATTGGGAGCGGGACATGGTGTGTGGACGAAAAGGGAAGGGGGACGGCGTCGTTTTGTTGGGCGTTTTATGAGCAGGAAACTACAATGGAGATCATAACAGCAACCGAAAGCCCCACCGTGCGCCTGATCGACCCCGATGCCGAACTGGAATTCGACCCCGACGAGGTATACGACGGCCCCAGCAAAAGCCAGAAAAAGCGCGAAGTCGAAGCGCTGCAGGATATCGGCGATCTGCTGGTCAAGCTTCCCGCCGGGCAATTCAAACGCATCGAACTGCCGGACAATCTACGCATCGCTGTGGCCGATTGCCGCAAGATCACCCAGAATGGCGCGCTGCGTCGGCAAAAGCAATACATCGGCAAGCTGATGCGCAGCATCGACCCGGCGCCGATCCAGGCGCAGCTGGATGTGTTCAATGGCGTGTCTGCCGCCGAAAATGCCAAGCTGCATCAGGCCGAAAAGTGGCGCGACAAGCTGATTGCCGACAATGAGTCGCTGACGCTGTTTCTCAATAACTATCCCGCTGCCGATGCCACTCATCTGCGCCAGCTAATCCGCAATGCGCGCGATGAAGCCACGCGCAACAAGCCTCCCAAGGCCTTTCGGGAGATATTCCGGGTGGTACGCGAGGTCATGAACGCCAGCAGTTGATAGGCGAAGTGCGCATCACCCAAATGGCTGCCTGATCTGAACGCAGCACCTTCCGTCCTTTAATCAATAGACATGACTTTTCGCCGATTTCGTATTCTGATTCTGCTGGGCGTGTTTGCCGCAGCATGGGGTCTGACCTGGCTTGAACAGTCCATGGTGCGCGCCTGGCGGGCGCCATTGAACGTGGAGGTGGTGCCGATCAATGGCGACGGATCTGTGCAGGCGGCCGAGGTCATACGCGGGTTGAAGGCGGAAGACTTTTCCGACATCAATGCCTTTGTCGAGCGTGAAACTGCCCGCTTTGGCGTAAAGCAGTCGCCGGCCATCAATCTCACCCTGCTGCCCGAGTTGCGCAGGATGCCGCCGGCTCCGCCGCACGATGGCAGTGTGCTGAAAACCATATTCTGGAGCTTGCAGCTGCGCTGGTGGGTGTATCAGCAGTCGGGCCAGATGCTGCCGCAACTGGGTACGGTCAAGTTGTTTGTGCTGTATCACACGCCGGAGGATGGCGTGGCGCTGGCCCATTCACTGGGCCTGCAGAAAGGGCTGATCGGCGTGGTGCATGCCTTTGCAGATCCCAAACAGGCAAGCCAGAACAATATCGTGATTGCGCATGAGTTCTTGCACACGCTGGGCGCAACGGACAAATATGACGCCGAGGGTAATCCGGTTTATCCGCAGGGGTATGCCGATCCCGAGTGGCCGCAATCGACGCCGCGCCACCAGGCGGAAATCATGGCGGGCCGGTATCTGGCGGCAAACGGCAAGAAGGTGATGCCGCCGAGCCTGGAGCGCTGCATCATCGGTGCGCAGACCGCGCACGAGATCAATCTGGACGAAGGCTTCAAGCGGCGGTTTGCTGCTACCAATTATTGATCCGGCACGAATTAAACATGATTACCGTTCGCCCTGAGATTCTATGGTTTACGTCAAGCATTTCGTAATCCGTTCTGGG
>CAYGMS010000139.1:0-6466 GCA_964350905.1 uncultured Thiobacillus sp.
CTCAGCGCAATCCGTTCCACAACTTCACATAATCAACGACTGTGCATAATCGGCCAAAGCCGCCGGTGGCGTTCTGAGCAAACCAGGTCTGCTGTGCGCTGCAAACCAGTCGTTGAATAGAAACCTAGCTGATCAATCCAGAAACTCTGTCGTTCGACACTTAAATGCCGTCCGCAGCGCATCCAACGTAATCTGGATGCTTTAACGATCATCCAAAAGTAATGATATTGCGTACTTCATCCCCCGTAAGCTCCTGCCGCGCCACCAATTCCTCCGCAAGTTTCTGTAACGTCACTTCGCTGTCGTGTAATTTTTTTATGATTTGTTCATAAGACTCCGAGAGCAGTTGATTCGCTTGCTGTAAGTCTTTTTCTGTCGGCATTTCTGACCACAACAGCTTGCGCTCTTGTCCAAGCCCTAACTTGGTTATCATATCTATCGCTAACGCGGTGGCGGCATGCAGGTCTGAGGTGGCGCCGCTGGATACATTTTCTTCACCGTAGCGGATGCCTTCAGCTGCACGCCCTGCCAAGCAAATTTCGATCTTCTCCTGATAGTCACTGCGGATGAAGCTGACACGCTCATCCGGCATGGCGGCGACAAAGCCCAAAGTGCCGTTGTCTCTTGGAACGATGGTTACAAAGCCGATGTCGGCACCCCCCGACGTACTTAGGCACATCGCCATGGCGTGCCCCGCTTCGTGATAGGCGGTGCGTTCCAGTTCCTCGGGTGTCAGCCGCAAGTTGTTATTGGCGTTGCGCGGCTTGTTGGTTATTTCCGCGATAATGTCTGCTTGAGATACTGTGCGTCCGCTTTTTCTCGCCCTGCGCGCAGCCCCTCTTACGATACGCTCCGCATCGGCGCCAGTCAGTCCCACAGATAGGCGCCCCAAAGCTGTGAGATCAATGGCAGGGTCTATCTGTGCACCCGTCAGACTGCCTAGGTAATGCCCATAAATATGGCCCAGTGCCTCACTGTTTGGCCTTGGTATGCGAATCACCCTGTCCATGCGACCTGAGCGCTTCAGGGCAGGATCTACCCGGTCTTCGTGGTTGGTCGCACCGAGTACGAATATCGGTGCCTCGGTATCGAGGCCTTGTATCTGTTCCAACACTGCATTGACGACATCCGTGTTATAGCTGGCGTTTTGTCCTGTGAATTGCTCGCGATTTCCCAGACTGTCGATTTCATCAATGAACAGTATCGAAGGCGCATAGCGCCGCGCTTCGGCAAAGGTTTTACGTATCGCCATAATGTGTTCGGGCAGGTTTCCAGCTGCTTGCCATTCCGCCGCGCTCCCTTGCACAAATTTGACCCCGCAGTCCTTCGCAATCGCTTTTGCAAGAGTGGTTTTCCCGGTGCCTGGCGGACCAACAAGTAGCGCACCTCGATCAACCTGCTCCCACGGAATTTGCCCTTGAATCGCGGCATGAATATCCGCAATCAGATCTTCGGAAAATTGCCGCGCTTCACCGAGGCCGTGCAGCTGCTTCAGCCCCAATCCCTTGACGGGATCGACGACCGTCATGCGATCTGTTACTTGTCCACAAATATAGTCAAACGCCTTGTCTGGCGGAAGTTGCATGCGTCGGGGATGTTCAAAATCGGTATGCAGCACGTACTTGGTCCAGGTGTCACCTAGTTGCCGCCAGGTTGCTGGTGGGGACGAGCCGATTACAAGCTCGAACAGTTCTTCAAAAATGATCGCATCCATTGAGGGTAGTTTGAGCACAATATCCGTAAGAACGCGCAGGCTATCCGGCACAAGCTTGAACGATTCGCAGGTAATGATTGCGGCCGCATCCTTGGTCGCAAGATCATGAGCCAGACGGTCTACACCCGTGATCTGAGGGTAGGTCTGCAACGGCACCAGCACCAATATTGGAGATCTGTCCGGAATAGAGGCATCACTCGCAACGAAAATGAATAATTGTTGCTGTGGACTCACACGCTCTTGAATGATTTTCCCGATTATTTCCTCCACGAATGGCAGGTTCGTTTCGACCGCAATAATGGGCGCAGCGTTGACAACCAGCTTGGCAAATTGATCAAGCCTGCCTCCACCTGCCTGCATGGCATTGAAATGTGTAATCAATCGATTCTGTGTTTGACGAGCAAGTGCCCGTTCCAGCAACAGCTCCACCAGCAAGAGCAGCGCCGATTTCGTAAGAGGTGAGGACGTAGCTGGCGGTGGCGCAGAAGAACTCGTGGACATCGCCCTGACAGCTGGCGGAACATAACCCCCACCCGGTAATGACAGGGTTTCCATAAGCGTCTTGGCGCCACCTAAATCCGGTACACGTGGGATTGACTCATCCGGGACAGCATCGACCAATGGCTCATCATCGATCATTTCGATGTCGCCATTAAGCGAAACCGCAAATGCTGCGGAGAACAGACTGTTTATATAAACCAGTATCGCCTCATAACGTGCACGTCCATCTTCTTCCAGCCCTTTGTAGCTTAGTGGACGTACATTTGCGGCAACGAGTTCGGCGCCCGGCACTTCACTCAAGACAGGCTCTTCAACAAGGATGAATGGCCCTTCAGCCCCATGTACTCCGAACAGAAAAAACCGGATGTAGTCGGCTGTATTTTCCGGTGTTAGAACAAGTGGCGCGGATTCGTTGGCTGCGTGAATTGAAGTACTGCTTCCATTTATGAGAAGGGGCTGATTCTTCCCATCCCACAATGCGTAACATTCCGCTGGCAGAGGCAAGTCCTCTTTTACGTACACACCGCCCAAACAATACAAACGATAAGTCGCATAAAAGGGCAATAGAGCGGAGATGGCCTTGAAGTGCGCTCGATCAAGGGCTTCCTGTGACAGTTCTGGGAGTATTCCTTGTGCCAGCTTGTGCGCCAAGGTATCGGGTACGCTTTCCCACTCCAGTTTATCGAGCATGCTGTCCTCCCCCTATTCGGGTTTCTGATGGTCAGGCTACACAGTCACCGTCTTGTCTTACACCGGATTAAGGTTTTTCCAGCGCATGGTGAAATACACAAGCGATTGCCCGTCGTCGAGCAAGCCCCACTGTGAGAAATTACCCTCACGGCTCGCTGACCAGCTTTGCGCTGTGTAGGCGACAGGCGCCCCACGGTGCCGTTCAATCTTGGCCAAGCAGTTGTTGGGGGCGCGCTCAGTATTTTCTTCTCGCCAATTTCCGGCGGTTTGTTTCAGGGTGGAATACGCGTCCTCGGATACTGCGAATACTGCGCAGGAGCGGTAGGAGGAATAAGCGCTGGTTGTGGTGTCGGAGAACAGGATCTTTCCGCCAGAAGGAAAGGAGGCTTGAGCGATGCGTTCGAATTCAGCTCGGTAGTAGGCGTCCGGAGGATATATAGCCAGATAGCTTGCGTGACCCGTAAAAACGAATATCACGGCTACGGCAATCTTACCGTAACGCGCCCAACCCCCAAGCCAGTAGAGGGCGAGCAAACAACAGAGGATCACGGCACTCGCGAGAAGCACAAACCAATCCATGCATCACCTATAAGCCTTCCGGCGGACTGAAGCTTAAACAAGCGGCAAGCGTGTTACCCATTTGGGGTAGTCCAAAAACAGAATTGCTCGGAACACCAGCCGACTACCCGCGCTGCCAACAAGCCGAGCCGGACGCGTGAACATCATGCAACGCATGGTACTCGGGGCTTTTTATTGTAGTACGGGGCCATAGAACTGGCGAGCCACAGTTGTCACTCAACACTTGGCGCGTAAATGTGTAAACGCTGCCCCGTTACAACGAATGACCTGGACAAGAAACCAGTTTCTGACACGGATTTCTGTGCAGTTTTATTTTGACCCTTGACGAATCAAGGTCTTGGTATAAATTCAAGACTAAATCCCTTCGCTACCTGCCTGATGGGGTTTGGTAAAAAATATAACGCCCTATGAAAGGAAGCGATATGGTTTCCGGTCTCCCCAGGAATTTTCCGGCAACAATTCACCCGGGGGGCTGTCGTCCCCAACCTGCCGAAGGGCTTCACGCCGGACATGGCCACAGGGTAGGAAGCTGCCCAGATTTGACCATTCTAGTATCGGCTTCACCTGCGACCAAAAAGGACTGCTCACCTCAATATCGGCGGTGGCCAGCACTGTCGACACGTTGGATGACGTGATCATTGAGAAATTCGGCGGCAAGCGCGCTCTGGCCATGGTGACGCAGCAGTGAAGTCGGATTTTCTGGATACCCGATGCCCTGCAGTCCCTAACAAGCTGAGTCGCACAAGAGCCAGTGGCGTTTACTGTCTCAGTCTAGATTCTCGAATGGTTGCAGGAATTGACTGGCCCCTAAGTATCGAGATTCGTTCGCTGGTTAGATGATGCGCGTGCACTTTGAAGCCAAGAAAATGTAGGTGTAGGCGTTCAGCACTGAACCTTTGGAGAGAATATGCTTGCTCAGACATGGCCAAACGAGGAAATGTGGGTTGAGGTCGGTCCGGGAGGTCGGGCTCGCATCCTGGCAGAAGTGAACAGGTTCATTCCCGAGTTCCCATTCGATGCCGAGCAAGTAGAAATCCATGCAGCATTTCTGGAGTTCTATGGGGATGAATTTTTTCTCGCTCGTTTTGCTGGGAACGCAAGTGCAGAGAGTGCATCACGACCAGCGCAAGCTTTCGCGCTCATTGCATCCGGCGATATTTACCCCCTTGATCAATCAAACAAACCGATCTATAGGGTTAACGAGATTGCGCCGCTTGTTCTCGACTCATGGAAAAAAGCTGCCGACTATCTACGCTTCTTTCTTGCGTATTACAAGAACACAACAAAAGGTCGCTATATCTTGGCCGAAGGGGACCATCCCTGGGACTGCTTGGTTCAGTTGATTGAGAAGGGTGAACTGAAGAAACCTCTACTTAAAGAGGTAAATAAGCTTGATCCGCATTTGCCAAACTGGTTTGAATTTGAAGCAGTATTGCTAACTGAAAATCCAAAGTGCTTTTATAAAGCATGGATTATTGTTGACCGCAATGGAAATGTTTCCTTTTCCAAGGAGGATCCGACAGAACTCGGTGTTGGTAGTTATCCGGATATTAATAATCTGGTGAAATTTGAGGATCTCCGAAGGGTTGTTCGTCCAGTACGATGGATAAAAGAATGGCAGAAGGTAGATGATGATAAGGAGAAATCCGTATTCGTAAAATGTTTCAAGGAAGAAAAGGGAAGTGAACTCCCACTTTTTGATGAACAGAGTGTGACTCTTCGCAAGTATCCTCTCCAATTTTACCCTGGCTATTTTTTGAGCGAACTGATCCTCTCGAACGCTAGTAAATACAGCCAATTTTATGCACTGTACAAATACAAGCCGGATGGAGATGAAAATAACAAGGGGTGCGTCCTCGCGCTACAAGTACTAGACGGAACATCCACACCTATACACGATGTAAACGATTTGAAGGCCATTGATCTTTCAGACGACCAGAAACGAATTGAATATCTCATGTTTTTCTGTTGGGCGGTTGCGGCCGAGGAAGGGAACTTCCATGTCGCACAGAGATTTCGGGACATACCTTGGTCCGTTGTCCCATCTGACGAAGAGTCTCGCTCCAAAATTAAAGATAAATTGAAATTGAAAGGTATTACAGAAAAAAAGAACGATAACCTTGATGTAATTGTCTGTTATGGCAACGCTATATTTGAGGCAGAGTTCGAAATCACCGAAGACGGATTGGTCACAATGATCAAGGACGACCTGTTCGTGGAAGTTAGGCTGTCACCCGAAGAGACCGTGAACGCCTGGGCAAAAGATCGGCGAAAGCCTGCCAAAAAAGGGGAAGAGTTTCCACACTATTTACGAAACGGGTGCCAGAATAAAACCGCAATTTCCACGAGTGGCCCTGGCTTTAAAGAAACTATTAGAGCAGAACTCTTTGTCGATTTATTGCTGCGTAACGGAACGATTGCCGATAAGAATGTAGAGGGCGATGTGTGCGTTCCCTGTGGCGATGAGATGTTGGTGCAAGTCTGTCTCAGGAATATTACGTTCAAGGGGAAGTTCTCGGTGCGCAATGTCCATTTCAAGTGTAATGTCTTGATTTGCGAATGCCGGTTTGAGCAGGGTCTGGACGGGCGCGGTGCTACGCTTAATGGTTCGTTCTCCGCATTCCTTGTTGTTGTCTCACCTCAAGACCATCATGAAACAGCAGTGAACCTTCAAGGGTTGCGAGCAGAAGGCTCGCTAGCATTTGTTGATTGCAATATACATGGTAGATTTTTTGCTCCCGGTATCGTGATCAGGGGTGACACCCTCTTCACCGGATTACGAATCCTGAAGAAGGATCCAGAAGGGTGGTTCCCGGACGATGCTTTGGATAAGCAAGAGCGCCCGATATACCAGACTTTGCAGGAATCAATAAACAAGAAGGAACTTAGAGACCCGAATGAGTGGAGTGTTCGCGGTGGTTTCGTACTAAGAGGAGCAGAGATTGGCGGGAATCTCAGGATTACATCAACATTCGAGGAGCC
>CAYGMS010000140.1:0-6458 GCA_964350905.1 uncultured Thiobacillus sp.
GTGCAGGCAATTACATCGTTCCGAATCAGGATGCCGTGGCAGATGCGGCGTCTGGTGCCAACTTCAAGGTGCGTGGCATGGCGCCCGACCTGCTGGATCAGGCGCACAAAAATGCCTGGCCTATCACTTCGGCAACCTACATGCTGGCGTATGAGAAAGGCTCTGATGCCGTCAAGCAAAAAGACGTGGTGAGTTTCCTTACGTGGTCGTTGAACAATGGCCAGAAAATGGCTGAAGACCTGGGGTTTGTTGCACTGCCTGCCAACGTCGTAAAGATGGTTGAAGCCGAGATGAAGAACATCAAGTAAGGGGTTCCCTTGCCTGACTTGAAATTTGCCAGGGCAGCATGCTGTTCCTGGCGCTCTACCCAAGCAGCTGTCTTGTGACGGCTGCTTGGGTAGATAACAACGAACCGATAGGCACCCAAACGTGAGCGAGACCAGTGCATCTACCGGAATAGACGAGCATGCCAGGCAAGTCCGTAAATTCCGGTTACAGGACAAGCTTTTCCATCATTCCACCCAGTTTTTTGCGGCTGTCGTTCTGGTCGCGCTGCTGGGCATTCTCGTGTCACTCACGATTGAGGCGTGGCCCAGTCTGAAGGAATTTGGCCCGTCTTTTTTGTGGACCAATATCTGGAGTGTGCCAGACGATGAATATGGTGCGCTGGCTGCCATTTATGGCACGGTAGTGACCTCTGTATTGGCTTTGTTGATTGCGGTGCCGATCAGTTTCGGGATTGCGCTGTTCCTGACCGAAACCTGTCCGATATGGCTGCGACGACCGTTGGGCACCGCAATCGAATTGCTGGCTGGCATTCCGTCCATCGTTTACGGCATCTGGGGCTTGTTTGTCTTTGCGCCGCTGTTTGCCGAATATGTGCAACCGCCGCTTCAGTCGTTACTGGGCGATGTTCCGGTTATTGGGGGCTGGTTCTCCGGGCCCCCAATCGGGGTCGGCATCCTGACGGCCAGCATCGTGTTGTCCATGATGGTGATTCCGTTTATCGCTTCGGTGATGCG
Source organism: uncultured Thiobacillus sp. (assembly GCA_964350905.1). Taxonomy (GTDB): domain Bacteria; phylum Pseudomonadota; class Gammaproteobacteria; order Burkholderiales; family Thiobacillaceae; genus Thiobacillus. Next base: position 1,023 of record CAYGMS010000140.1, read on the forward strand.
CGACGTGTTCGAAACGGTGCCGCATGTACTCAAGGAGTCGGCATACGGCATCGGATGCACTACCTGGGAGGTGATGCGCAATATCGTGCTGCCCTACACCCGTGTGGGCGTGATCGGCGGCATCATGCTGGGATTGGGGCGCGCACTGGGCGAGACCATGGCGGTCACCTTTGTGATTGGCAATGCCAACCGCATCAACGGCAGTCTGTTCGCCCCTGGCACCTCGATCGCCTCCACACTGGCCAACGAATTTGGCGAGGCAGACCCTGGTTTGCATATTGCGTCCCTGTTTGAATTGGGCCTGGTGCTGTTTGTGATTACCTTTATTGTGCTGGCAATTTCGCGCTGGCTCATCAGCCGCAGCATGGGCTCCGAAGGTTTGTAAGATGGCCATGATGAATTTGTATAGCCGCCGCATCTGGGTCAACCGCATTGGCATCACCTTGTCCATGGTGGCAATGAGTCTCGGCTTGATCGCGCTGATGTGGATTTTGTTGACACTGTTTTCCAAGGGCTTTGCCGCACTGAGCTGGGATTTGTTTACCCAGGACACGCCGGCACCGGGCTCCGAGGGGGGCGGCTTGCGTAACGCCATCGTGGGCAGTGGCCTGATCCTGATGTTTTCCATGCTGATCTCAACGCCAATTGGTATTTTGGCGGGCATCTATCTGGCCGAGTATGGGCGGGTCTCCAAATTCGCATCGTTTACCCGCTTCATGACCGACATCATGCTGTCGGCACCATCGATCGTGATCGGCCTGTTCGTATATGCGCTATTTGTGGTGACTACGGGTGGATTTTCCGGTTGGGCGGGCGCGCTTGCCCTGGCCTTGATTGCCATTCCGGTGGTGGTGCGCACCACTGAAAACATGCTGAAACTGGTGCCGACCAGTTTGCGCGAGGCCGCATTCGCGGTGGGTGCGCCGCGCTGGCAGGTGTCGCTCAAGGTGACCTTGCGTGCGGTCAAATCCGGCGTGGCGACGGGCGTGCTGCTGGCCATGGCGCGTATTACGGGTGAGACGGCGCCACTTCTTTTCACCGCGCTGAACAATCAATTCTTCAGCACCAATATGTCCGAGCCCATGGGCAACCTGCCGGTCGTGATTTACCAGTTTGCGCTGAGTCCCTACGACAACTGGGTGAACCTGGCATGGGGAGGCGCGCTGTTGATTGCTTTCCTGGTGCTGGCCGTCAATATCGGTGTGCGTGTTGCTTTCCGCAACAAAGACAAACGTTAATTCCCGGAGCTTTCTGATGCCCGATCAAGCCATGTCTAACGGCGAAAACCCTTCCCTGCAGGTTCGAAATCTGGATTTCTTTTACGGAGAATTCAAAGGCCTCAGCAACGTTAATCTGGACATTGCCGATAATAAAGTTACCGCCTTCATCGGGCCATCTGGCTGTGGTAAATCCACCCTGTTGCGCACCTTCAATCGTATGTATGACCTGTATCCGGGGCAGCGTGCAGAAGGGGAGATCCTGTTTCATGGCAAAAACCTGCTCGACAAAAGCCAGGATGTGAATCTGGTACGTGCCAAGATTGGCATGGTTTTCCAGAAACCGACCCCGTTTCCCATGACGATCTACGAAAACATCGCTTTTGGCGTGCGCCTGTACGAGCGGATGTCCAGAAGCGCGATGGATGATCGTGTCGAATGGGCGCTCAAGAAAGCCGCGTTGTGGGGTGAGGTGAAGGATAAATTGCAGCAGAGCGGGCTGTCTCTTTCTGGCGGTCAGCAGCAACGCTTGTGTATCGCGCGCGCCGTTGCGGTCAAGCCCGAGGTTGTATTGCTGGACGAGCCGACCTCGGCCCTGGATCCCATTTCCACGGCGAAGATCGAGGAACTCATCAACGAGCTCAAGAGCGAATACAGCATCGCCATCGTCACCCACAACATGCAGCAGGCTGCCCGGATTTCCGACTTCACCGCTTTCATGTATCTGGGGGAGCTCATCGAGTTCAATGAAACCGGAACCATCTTTATGCGGCCAGGTAAAAAGCAGACGGAAGACTATATTACCGGCCGCTTTGGCTGATCAGGCGTGTCTGCAATGCCGGTTGCGGTTGACCGTGGCGCGCGTTGCGCTTACCATCGCGCACTTTTGTTTGGCGGACTCCCATGCGTAAAAAGCTCGTAGCCGGTAACTGGAAAATGCACGGCAGCCTGGCAGAAAATGCCGCGTTGCTGGCCGCACTCAAACCTGCATTGGCGGGGATCAAGGCGGTCGTGTGCGTGCCTTTCCCCTTTCTGGCACAGGCTCAGGCCGAGCTGACTGGCTCATCGATTGCCTGGGGCGCACAAAACCTGTCCGAGCAAGCCAAGGGCGCGTTTACGGGCGAAGTGTCCGCCGCCATGCTACTTGAATTTGGTTGCACCTATGTCATCGTCGGCCACTCGGAGCGGCGTAGCCTCTACGGTGAATCGGACGCGCTGGTGGCAAGCAAGTACAAGGCTGCCCAGGCGGCAGGTTTGACCCCGATTCTGTGTGTGGGCGAATCGCTGGAAGAACGTGAGTCAGGCGTGACGGAAGCCGTTGTGGCGCGCCAGCTCGATGCCGTGATCGATGCGGCCGGGGTGAGCTCACTGGCAAAAGCCGTAATTGCGTATGAACCGGTTTGGGCGATCGGCACCGGAAAAACCGCTTCTCCCGAGCAGGCACAGGCGGTACACGCCTTCATTCGCAGCAAGATTGCCGCACTCGATGCGGGCGTGGCCGACCAGCTGGTAATCCAGTATGGGGGTAGCGTAAAAGCTGCGAATGCGTCAGAATTAATGGCTCAGCCGGATATTGATGGTGGCCTGATTGGGGGCGCTTCTCTGGTTGCCGATGAATTTGTGGCAATTTGCCAGGCTGCGGCCAAGTAAGGCTGCGGCCAAGTATAGAGTCAAAATTATGGAATCACTGGTTTGGGTTGTTCATATTATTCTCGCTGTTTCCGTGATTGCATTGGTGCTGTTGCAACACGGAAAGGGCGCTGACATGGGCGCGGCATTTGGCGGCGGTTCGTCAGGCAGTCTGTTCGGCTCCACGGGGTCGGCAAACTTCCTGAGCCGTGGCACCGCCATCCTTGCCAGCCTGTTCTTTCTGACCAGTTTGACCCTGGCTTATTTTGGCCTGCAGCAGCATAAGCCCAATAGTGTGCTGGATCGGACCGCTGTACCCGTTACGACGACTCAGCCCGCAACGACAGCACCCGCGCAGGTTCCTGATCAGAACGCCGGCTCTAAAGCAAGCGATATCCCGCAGTAAAGTAGTATCCGGCAAGGCGCTCTGCGCCCTGCCGCACAAGGTGTACAAACGCTTTGGCCGACGTGGTGGAATTGGTAGACACGCTATCTTGAGGGGGTAGTGACCTAGGTCGTGCGAGTTCGAGTCTCGCCGTCGGCACCATCAAATTTCCTGATTTATTCATTAGCAATAACTATTTATAAGCTTTTGATTATCAAAGCAAAAGTATAGAGTTACGGCTTGACAGCCGACGCTGCGCGCTAATACACTCAGCCCATAACTACTCAATAGCCTGCAAGGGTTTAATCGGAGGAATCGGTGCTGGAGAATTACCTCCCAATTCTGTTGTTCATTCTGGTCGGTCTGGCTTTTGGCCTTGGCCCGATCATTGCTGGCAGCCTGCTGGCGCCACATCGCCCCGACAGCGAAAAGCTTTCACCTTACGAATGCGGCTTCGAAGCCTTTGAAGACGCGCGCATGAAATTTGACGTGCGCTATTACCTGGTTGCCATCCTGTTCATCCTGTTCGATCTGGAAATTGCCTTTCTGTTTCCCTGGGCGATTGTGCTGGAAGAGATCGGTCTGGCCGGGTTTGTCGCAATGATGGTTTTTCTCGGCATTCTGGTTGTCGGCTTCATCTACGAGTGGATGAAAGGGGCGCTGGAATGGGAGTAAGGCCTTTGAGCCGCAGGGCGAGGGGCCCCGTGCGCAGCACGGGGATCGGCCCGGCGAAAAGGCCTGCCCGCGATACGCTGGTGATCGGTTATTCGTGTGCGCTTGCGATATACGCCAGGAGCGCGGCATGAGTATCGAAGGCGTTCTCGAACAGGGCTTTGTCACGACCAAGGCCGACCAACTGATCAACTACATGCGTACCGGCTCGATGTGGCCGATGACCTTTGGTCTGGCATGCTGCGCAGTGGAGATGATGCACGCTGGAGCCGCGCGCTATGATCTCGACCGTTTCGGCATCGTGTTCCGTCCAAGCCCGCGCCAGTCCGACGTGATGATTGTCGCAGGCACACTGTGCAACAAGATGGCGCCCGCTCTACGCAAGGTGTATGACCAGATGGCCGAGCCGCGCTGGGTGATCTCCATGGGTTCGTGCGCCAATGGCGGCGGTTATTACCATTATTCCTACTCGGTTGTACGGGGTTGCGACCGCATTGTGCCGGTGGATATTTATGTTCCGGGTTGTCCCCCCACGGCAGAAGCGCTGCTGTTCGGCATCATCCAGCTGCAGAACAAGATTCGCCGTACCAACACCATCGCCCGCTAATTGGACCCTATGACCGCGCCACTGGAGTCTCTCTCTACTTGCCTGAAAAAAGTTCTTGGCGATGCGCTCGTTCAGGTTGGCGAGCGTCTGGGTGAACTGACACTTGTTGTGAAGCCCGAGTCGTATCTTGCTGCAATGATTGCGCTGCGGGATCATCCTGATTGTCGCTTTGAGCAACTGATCGATTTGTGTGGGATGGACTATTCCGACTACGGCAACGGTGCTGGTTTTAAACAAGGTGGCGACAGTGCGCGTTTTGCGGTGGTGGTGCATCTGCTGTCGGTGTCAAACAACCAGCGGGTTCGCGTGCGTGTATTTTGTCCTGAGGATGATCTGCCACTTGTGGCCTCGATGGTCGATATCTGGCCGGGAGCCAACTGGTTCGAGCGCGAGGCGTTTGATCTGTATGGCATCGTGTTCGAGGGGCATCCGGACTTGCGTCGCATCCTCACCGATTATGGCTTTATTGGCCATCCGTTCCGGAAGGATTTCCCCTTGTCCGGCAATGTCGAAATGCGTTACGACCCGACTCAGCGCCGTGTGATTTATCAGCCGGTTTCCATCGAGCCGCGCGAGATCGTGCCACGCATCGTGCGCGACGAGAGCTATGGGGAAGGGCGCTGATGGCTGAACTCGGCAACTACGCTGGATTAATGGGTGTCGCCCCGGAGCGTTCAAATGGCTGAAATCCGGAACTACACGATGAACTTCGGGCCGCAGCATCCGGCGGCGCACGGCGTATTACGCTTGGTGCTGGAGCTGGATGGCGAGGTGATCCAGCGCGCCGACCCGCACATCGGCCTGCTGCATCGTGCCACCGAAAAGCTGGCCGAACACAAGACCTTCCTGCAGTCCGTTCCTTACATGGATCGCCTCGACTATGTGTCGATGATGGTCAACGAGCACGCCTATGTGATGGCGATCGA
>CAYGMS010000141.1:0-1476 GCA_964350905.1 uncultured Thiobacillus sp.
TGACCGGGATTTACCTGCTGCTGGTGCTGCCCGCGTTCGGGGTGCATCTGCCCTTCACCAAAACCATGATCGTCGTCACCTTCATCGTCGGCCTGCTGCCGGTGCTGGGCAATCTTGTTTCCAACACGGTCATCGTCATCATTTCGCTGTCGCATTCGCTGCACATCGCCGCCGGCTCGCTGGCGTTTCTGGTCGTCATCCACAAGCTCGAATATTTCGTGAATGCACGTATCATCGGCGGCCAGATCCAGGCGCGAGCCTGGGAGCTGCTGATCGCCATGGTGGTGATGGAGGCGGCCTTCGGGGTGCAGGGTGTGATTGCCGCGCCGATCGTTTACGCGTACGTCAAAAAAGAATTGTCCGACAGGGAGCTTATTTAATGTCCAACGATGCTGAGTCACTTGTCATCACTGCCAGCGGCGACGACAAAATTGGTCTGGTGGAGGGCCTGACCCGCCGCATCAGCGAGTCCGGCTGCAACATTGGCGAGTCGCGGATGGCGGCGCTGGGCGGCCGCTTTGCGTTGCTGATGCGCGTGTCCGGCAGCTGGGACGCTTTGGCCAAGATGGAAGCCCGTCTGCCTGCCATCGGTGAAGAATTGGGTCTGTCGATCATCCAGCAGCGTACCCGCCCGACCCAGGTCGACAAGCCGTTGATGCCGTATGCCGTCGAGGTGGCCGCACTCGACCAGCCCGGCATCGTCAACAGCCTGGCCAATTTTTTTGCGCGCCTGCATATCAATATCGAAGCGCTCGACACCGAAACCTATCCCGCCCCGCACACCGGCGCGCCGATGTTTGCGGTTCACATGACGCTGGGCATTCCGGCCGATGCGCACATCGCCACCTTGCGCGGTGATTTCCTCGATTATTGCGACGACCAGAATCTGGACGCGACTTTCGAGCCGATCCGGATGTGAGTGCGGCACTATTTCTGGGAGGACGGGTAATGATTCGACGTCAGGCGGTAGCCGTTGCGATGGCGGTCTCGGTGTGTGCAGTGATGAATACCGGGGCGGCGCATGCCGGCCCCTATTCAGACGATCTGGCCAAATGCCTGGTTGAGTCAACAACGGCGGCCGACAAGAACGCCTTGGTTAAATGGATGTTTGCCATGGCAGCCCTGCATCCGGCCGTCAAATCGATCGCATCGATCACCGAAGCGGAACGCACCGAGTCGAGCCGCAACACGGCGCAGCTGTTCGAACGCCTGTTGACCGAATCATGCCGTGCACAAACCCGGCAGGCGGTGAAATATGAAGGCGCTGCCGCCCTGCAAACCGGTTTTGAGATGCTGGGACAGGTTGCGGCCCGTGAGTTGTTTGCCGACCCGAACGTGGCCCGAGGCCTGGCCGATCTCGAAAACCACATCGACAGCCAGAAAATGAAACAGGCGCTCGATCCGGCGCAATAAAATCCTTTGCAGCTTATTCCTCGCTGACGTTGAGTTCGATGTACTCGGTCGAGGTTGCGTCGG
>CAYGMS010000141.1:1576-6426 GCA_964350905.1 uncultured Thiobacillus sp.
AGCGGCGGAAAAGTCTCGGCCTCGAGTACGCGGCCGTGCAGGGTTTCGCCGCCCTTGAGCGTATGCAGGCCCAGGCCGGCGCCGTCGTCGGAGCGGCGAAACCACTGCACCACTCCATTCGACAGGCTGTTCACATAGCGGGTCAGGTGGGTTCCGGCTGACTCAGCCAGACCGGTGATGGCCGAGCTCTGGAAGTGTTCCTGCGCGGCGATTCCTGCGCGCCAGTCGAGCGGCGGTTTGGTGTCAGTCTCGCTGTCGGTGCGCACGCTGTGCAGCAGGGCCAGTGGCTGGTTGTTCCGGTCCAGTAGCCAGAGCTCGAACTGATCGCGAAAGGTGAACGGCACGTCGCGGTGCACTTCGAGCAGGTGCTCGTATACCACGGCCCCCATATGCTCCAGCCGTTTGAAATCATCCGAGGGGAACAGCGGCCCGCGTTTCAGTCCCTTCTCCACCGACCAGTGTCCGTAGCGAATATCGGAAATCTGGGCGCGCCGTCCGGCGTGACCCAGGTCATCCAGCAACGCATCGTTGGCGACGTAGATATCCCATTCGATCCCGTCCGTCGTGACGGCTTCGGCCGACTGAAAACGAATAACGTGCACCACCCCGCGAAACGGGTTGAGCAGGCGTTGGGCATAACACTCGATTTTCATGGGACAGAACACTAGCGCAGTCGTGGAGACAGGCAATTCATGGCTCTTTGGGGCCGGGTTCAGGGCCGGCTTTCGCCGTTCTCATCCAGGCAAAGAGTGACGAGCGCATCGCCTCCTCCACGGACATGTCGATCGGCTGCGTCCAGTCGCGCGGCACAAATACCGTATAACCGCCGATCATGTAGCCCAGCGGTAAGTAGACGGCCACCCGATCACCTTGCAGGAAGCCGGCGGGCAGATCGTCGACACGCTGACGTGTCACCAGCCCCACGACTTCAAGCGGATAGCCCGGCAACTTGAGCGCGACGACGGTCTGGCTAGCCTGGCTGCTGCGCGGCGAAAAATAATCGGCAAAGTCCTTGAGCGAGGAGTAAATGCTCCTGACCACGGGCAGATTGGTAAAAGGTAGCTCCACCCATGACAGCAGCTTGCCGGCGGCGCGTTGCGACACCAGAAACCCGAGCAGGAAAATGCCGACTATTCCCAGCAGCAAACCCATTCCCGGCACATAAAATTCACCGATGAAGGGCCGTATCAGCTGCATCGTCAGCGTTTCGCTCCAGTCCAGAAAGAGGTAAAGCAGGTAGACTGTCAGCCCCAGCGGCAGGGCGGTGATCAGGCCGCGAAAAAAATATTGATAGATAAGTTTGCTCAATTTTTTGGGTCCCGTAGCTGCACTATAGAAAATTCATCCCACTTCGTACTAGGATAGTAACGGCGCATCTCCTGAACGGACGCGCCTTGTTTTTTGTTTCTTCTTACTTTGGAGGTTTCCATATGAAAGTATCCGCTTTGATCGTCCTCGCGCTCCCCCCTCTGCTGGCGGGGTGTGCCACGGGTCCCAGTGCCGAGGAGCAGGCCGCCATGGCGGCAGACGCGCGCAAGGCCAGCGGGGCGTTGATACAAAAGCTCGGCGGCGAACTGAAAGCGGCGATGACTGAAAAAGGTCCGGAGGCGGCCATCAGTGTATGCAAGGAGCGCGCACCGCAGGTTGCAGCCGATGTATCAAAGCAGTCCGGCTTTGATGTCAAGCGTGTCAGCCCCAAGAACCGCAGCCCGGCGGGCGTGCCCGACGCCTGGGAAGCCGAGGCCCAGGCCGGTCTGGAGAAGCGCATGGCGGCCGGCGAAAAACCGGAGACGCTCGATACCTGGCAGATCGTCAGCACCCCGGCGGGTAAGCAGTTCCGTTACGCCAAGGCATTGCCGGTGGCGCAGGTCTGCCTGAACTGCCACGGCGACCCGGCAGCCATCTCCGACGGGGTAAAAGCGCGCCTCGCCGCTGAATACCCGCTGGACAAGGCCACAGGCTACAGCCTGGGCATGGTGCGCGGCATCGTTTCGGTAAAACGCGCGCTGTAATTCCGTCTGACAAATATTTCTTCGCGCGGGCTACAGTCCTGCGCGAAGCTGCCGTTCTCTACTTTGATATCCCGGTCTGTCATGGAGGAACGCAGAGTGCTGAGTCGTCTCGTAGGAATGTTGTCAGGCAAGCCGGATAAAGTGGCGCCGCAGATGAATAATGCAGCACTGGCCGAGGCCGGCAAGACACCCGCCACAGCGGAGCCACCAGCCGAGGCCGGCAAGGCGCCGTCGGTGATGCGCCGGGAAGCCATGCTGGGGCGCGAGCAACGTGTCGCGGGCTACACTTTCATGCTGCGCCGCGCACCAGAGCCTTCGCACGATGCGGCCCTGCCCGACGTGCAGCGCCTTTATGATGAAACCCTGCTGGATAATTTGCAGCGCATGGATGTCACGCGCCTGCTGGGCCAGCGCCTCGCTTTCGTGCCGATTTCACCGGCCACCTTGCTGGCGTCCAGAATTGATGACTGGCCTGCGGCCGGAACGGTGTGGGTGCTGAGGCTTGATGCCCAGACGCTGGTCGGTGAGGCGTTGCTTGCCCGGCTCGAAGCGCTCAAAACCCAGGGTTTTCAGTATGCCGTGGAGGCCGATGATGTCGTGCGTCCAGATCGCCACAGCCTGCTGCAGCTGGCCAGCCATGTTCTGATGGATGTCAGCGGCGAGGACATTCCGGCCATTACCGCGCAAATGGCGGCGGTATCGAAGGTTGCGCCAGGCAAGCATTTTGTGGCGATGGGGGTGCAGACGCTGGAAGCCTTCCATATGTGCCACAAACTACAGTTTGCGCTGTTCATGGGGCCATTCATTACCCGTCGTGAGAAGCTGGATACCCCCACCGTGGGTCCGTCACGAGCCAAGGTGCTGGACCTGATGAATCGGGTGCGGACCGGTGCGGAACAGGCGGAACTGGCCGAGCAGTTTCGCCACGATCCGGCGCTGTCGATGCGGTTGTTGCGTTATGTCAACTCGCCGGGCATGGGGTTGATGAACAAGGTCGGTGGGATTGAACAGGCCCTGATGGTGATGGGGCAGGACAAGCTTTACCGCTGGCTGACGCTGGTGTTGTTCACCGGCGGCCAGGCCCAGAGTCTTGATCAGGCGGTGCTGGAAAATGCCCTGGCGCGCGGTCGCATGGCAGAGCAACTCGCCGGCCGGGCGCTGTCGGCCAAGGCGCGTGACGAAATATTTGTTGCGGGCCTGTTCTCGCTGCTGGATGTGGTGATGAACATGCCCATGGAGCAGCTTCTCAAGCAGGTGAGCCTGCCGGAGGACATTTCCGAAGCGATTGTCCATCAGCGCGGCCCTTATGCGCCCTACCTGGCGGTGGCCATTGCTTGCGAAAATGACGAACAGGCAGGTATGGCTGCCCTGGCCAAGCAGATCGGCCGCGAAATTGTTGAGATCAACGTTGCGCATATGGACGCGCTGCTATGGGCGCAGCAACTGTCTGACGTATGACCTGCCGGTCCGGCGCTCGTGCCGCATGGTTCGTTTACATGCTGCGCTGCGCCGACGGCACGCTCTACACCGGCATCACCACCGATATCGACCGCCGCCTCGCTGAGCACAACGGCGAGGGTGATCTGGGCGCGCGTTACACGCGCAGTCGCCGCCCTGTAGCGCTGGCCTACAGCGAACCTGCCGCCAGCCGCGCCGAAGCATCGCGGCGCGAGGCGGCCATCAAGCAACTCGATCGAATACGCAAACTGGCGCTGTGCCGCGGACCGATCTGAGGCTCTTTTTTACTTAACCGCCACGGGTGCCATTCAGGCGCATCAGCAACTGCGGCATGATTTCTTCGGTGGCCCGCCGCCCGGCGTCGATGGCGATGCCGGCGCGGTGAAATTCCATCAAACCCAGTTCTGCCAGCAGGGGCGTCACCATGATGTCCGCCGGTTCGCCTGCCAGCCGGCTACGGGTGATCAGCACCTGCATGATGTTGATGCTGCTCGCCAGCACGTCGAGCATGGCGGGTGGCCTGGGGCCATTGCTGTGGTTGAGCCCGAGTTGCGACATGCCCGTCTGCAGGCGTGTCATCACGATATCGGCCAGCGTTTCGGCTTTGGGCGGGGTGCGTGGGTCGGTGGCGGACTTGGGCTTGAGGTGGCGGCCCAGTAAATCCGAGTTCAGGTCCACCGCAATCACCAGGTCGGCCCCCATTGCCCGACACAGCGACACCGGGACCGGGTTGACCAATCCACCATCGACCAGCCAGTTGCCATCATGCAATGCCGGGGTGAACAGGCCGGGCAGCGCAATCGAGGCACGCACCGCGTCGGTCACCCGGCCTTCACGCAGCCACACTTCGCGGCCACGCTGCAGGTCGGTGGCGACGGCGCCGAAGGGACGAGCCAGTTCGCGGATGTCGCGGTCGACGAAATGGCTGCGGAAAAACTCGATCAGCTTGTCGCCCTTGATCAGGCCGCTGCCGAGCGAAAAATCCAGGAAACTCACCACGGTTTGCAGGCGCAGGCTGCGCACCCAGGTTTCCAACCGCTCGAGTTCACCGCCGACGTAGGCTGCGCCCACCAAGGCACCGATCGAGGTGCCGCAGACCAGGTCGGGTTCGATGCCCGCATCCTGCAAGGCGCGGATCACGCCGATGTGCGCCCAGCCGCGTGCTGAACCGCCGCCGAGGGCGAGGCCGATCTGAGGTCTGTGTCGTGTATTCATGTGGTCTGCGATGGCTAGGGCGTGTTAACACTAATTTCACGCCCTAGTCTGTTTCGCGCTCGAGGCTGCAACAGCGTACCTGGTTGTCGCTGGCTGACGGACTCAGGATAGCACCTGTCACCGGGTTGGGGCGAAACACGGTGCATCCCTTGAGGCCCAGCGCGT
>CAYGMS010000142.1:0-6392 GCA_964350905.1 uncultured Thiobacillus sp.
ACCGCCGAAATGCGCTCCAGTCCCATGCCGGTGTCGACCGAGGGTTTGGGCAGCGGGTGCATGGTGCCGGCCTCGTCGCGGTTGAACTGCATGAAAACGTTGTTCCAGATCTCGATGTAACGGTCACCGTCTTCGTCAGGCGAGCCGGGTGGCCCGCCGGCGATCTCGGCGCCGTGATCGTAGAAGATCTCGGTACAGGGGCCGCAGGGGCCGGTGTCGCCCATTGCCCAGAAATTGTCGGAGGCGTAGCGCGCGCCCTTGTTGTCGCCGATGCGGACGATGCGTTCTTTCGGCACGCCGATGTCGTTGTGCCAGATGTCGTAGGCTTCGTCGTCTTCGGCGTAGACCGTGACCCACAGTTTTTCGGTCGGCAGTTTCAATACCTGGGTGAGATATTCCCAGGCGTACTTGATCGCATCCTGTTTGAAATAATCGCCAAAACTGAAGTTGCCCAGCATCTCGAAAAAGGTGTGGTGGCGCGCCGTGTAACCGACGTTTTCCAGATCGTTGTGCTTGCCGCCGGCGCGCACGCAGCGCTGCGACGACACCGCGCGGTTGTAGGGACGTGTGTCCTGGCCGGTGAACACATCCTTGAACTGCACCATGCCCGCGTTGGTGAACAGCAGCGTGGGGTCGTTGCCCGGCACCAGCGGGCTGCTGGGAACAATGGTGTGGCCCTTGGAGGCAAAATAATCGAGGAAACTCTGGCGAATAGCGCTGCTTTTCATGGTGTTGGCGGGGTAAGGTGCATTAACGTCGAACAATAAGGCATTGTATCCGTTAAAGTTCCGACCGCTACATGGCTAAACTGGCGGAAATGGAGGGAAATATGAATGACGATGATGTGATTGCCGCCACCCGCGAATGGCTGGAAAAAGCCGTGATCGGGCTCAACCTGTGCCCCTTTGCCAAGGCGGTCTATGTCAGGAATCAGGTGCGCATCGTGGTGAGCCAGGCCAGGCACCTGGATGGCCTGCTCGAAGATCTCGATCGTGAACTGGATTTTCTGGCCGAAGTGGATCCGGAAACCACCGACACGACCCTGCTCATTCACCCCACATTGCTGCCGGATTTTCTCGACTTCAATGACTTTCTGCAGCTGGCCGACGCGGCCGTGGAAGAGCACGAACTGGAAGGCATCATCCAGATCGCCAGTTTCCACCCCCGATTCCAGTTTGAAGGCACCGAGCCCGACGACATGGGCAATTTTACCAACCGTGCACCCTATCCCACCCTGCATCTGCTGCGCGAGGCAAGCATCGAACGCGCCGTGGCTGCCTTCCCCGAGTCGGAAACGATTTATGAACGCAATATCGAGACGCTCACGGCACTGGGGCACGCGGGCTGGCAGGCGCTGTGGCGTAAGCCGTGACGGAGTGAGCCCTTACGTAACCCCTGGGTGTGGCCCGTATCATCGGGTGCGATGGTGGCAAAGGGTTTCGCTTCTTCGGGCAGACGCACACCTCAAACGATATAGGTGTAAACAAGACCGATCACGGCACAGGCACCGATCACTTTCATGATGTCCATCTTGAATTTCCACAGGGCGATGAAAGCCGCCACCGAGATCAAGGCGTAAAACCACTCGAAGGTGCCGGCGAACGGTGCGGCCTCGCTGGCTTGCGGCCACAGCACATGCCAGCCGAAAAACACCGCGAGGTTGAGCACCACGCCGACCACGGCGGCCGTGATGCCGGTGAGCGGGGCGGTGAATTTGAGGTCGCCGTGGGTGGCTTCCACCAGCGGCGCACCGGCCAGGATGAACAGGAACGACGGCAGGAAGGTGAAGAAGGTCGCCACGGACGCTCCGGCAAAGCCGGCCAGGAACAGGGCGTCGGGGCCGAATATTTCCTTGGTCCAGGCGCCGACGAAGCCGACGAAAGACACCACCATGATCAGCGGTCCCGGTGTGGTTTCGCCCAGTGCCAGACCGTCGATCATCTGCGTGCCGGTCAGCCACTGATAATGCTCGACACCACCCTGATAGACGTAGGGCAGCACCGCATAGGCGCCGCCGAAGGTGACCAGCGCAGCCTTGGTGAAAAATTCGCCCATGTCATACAGCGTACCGGCGGGCAGCATCAGCATCGCCGCACCCCACAGCGCAACGAATAACGCGGTCAGGATCACCAGACGGCCGGGCCTGAATTTGGTGTGGGCGGGTGGCGGGGTGTCGTCGTCGATCAGGGCTGGGCCATAGGACTTGTTGCTGGCGCCGTGGCCGCCGCCGACCTTGAACGTGTCGGGCATGACCTTGCCGCCAATGAAACCAATCACGCCCGCTGCCAGCACGATGTAGGGGAACGGAATACGGATGGCGAAGATGGCGATGAAGGACACGGCTGCCAGCGCCCACAGGAATTTGTTCTTCAGCGCGCGCGAACCGATGCGCCAGGCGGCGAATACCACGATGGCCACCACCGCCGGCTTGATGCCGTTGAACACACCCTGCACGAAGGTCACGTCGCCGAAGGCGAGATAGACATAGGTGAGCGCCGCCAGGATGAACAGCGACGGCAGCACGAACAGCGTGCCCGCGACAATGCCGCCCCAGCTTCGGTGCAGCATCCAGCCGATGTAGATGGCGAGTTGCTGCGCCTCGGGTCCGGGCAGCACCATGCAGTAGTTGAGCGCGTGCAGGAAGCGCCGCTCGGAAATCCAGCGTCGCTTTTCGACCAGTTCCTGATGCATGATGGAAATCTGGCCGGCGGGGCCGCCAAAGCTGATGAAGCCGAGGATCAGCCAGTATTTGAATGCTTCCCAGAAACTGGGGTGGGCGGGGCGTTCGGTCGGCGTGGTCAAGATGGCATTCTCAAACTAGGGAGTGGTTAAAAACGGCGTATAAATCGTCCAGCATTTGCCCGCCTTGCCTGAGCAAAACGTCGTCATCCTGAATGCGTGTTTTCAGACCTTTCAGCAGCATTTCGAAACCGGCTGCCTCGGGGGCATCGCCGCCCACATCGAGGGCGTGGACGATCGTGCCGATGCGCTGCAAGGCAGCGTCGCTTTCCAGCCCAAAGCTTGCGAGCAAGGTTTCAAACGTGACGCGATGCCCGACGTGGGTGAAGCGTGCGCCATCGAAATCGAAGCCCAGCGCATCCTTCGGGCAATCCTTGGGCTGCTTCAGCCAGACAAAGCGCGCCTTGCGATCGATGAAGCGCTGAATCAGCCAGGCCGAGGCCAGCCGATCCACCCATAAGTCCTGTCGGGTGGCCCAGGTCCGTTTCTGAAAATCGGCGAGGGCGAGATGTTCGGGTTGGCCGTTCTGAAAATGCGGCTCGTTGGGAGAGAGGCGTGCTTGCAGTGCGTCTTCCACAACCAGCAGTCGCGCTTCTGCTTCGAGTTTGCTGGTGCCGGGGAAATAATCCTGGTCGACCAGCGTTTCATATCGTCGCCGCAGGGCTTTCAGCGTTTTATGGGCAACGGCGGTTTTTTCGGTCAGGGGATCGAAGTGGGTCAGGTCCGACAACAGTCCGGCGTATTCTTCCGTGCGATCAAACATTCCCTGAAAGGCGGCCGACTGTGATTCATCCGCATCCACCTTGAGTAGCCAGGCCGTCCCGCCTTCAGCATGGGTTTCATTTGCCAGCGCTTCGAGCGCCTGCCGTGTCGTGGCCGTTTCTGGCAGCAGCCAGGCACCATCGCGCAACGCGGCACATCCCAGTCCTTTCAGGCCACGCCAGATACGCATGCGTGCCGTGGCATTTTGTGTGGGTAGCGTCATGACGATCAATAGCCATGTAGTTAACTCTACATTCATGTAGCTATATTTACATATGATGCGGGATGGGTCAATGAAATAGTCGAAGCCAGGGCGGCATCTGTGCAGACGCGCTTAAGCTGGCTTCATGGCATACGTCACAGTGGATGCTGGCAGGCCTGGCGCAAGCGCCAAGCCATGTTTTGATGAAAATGCCGTTTTGGGCGTTTCACTGGCAGAGGGCGGGAGCGGGCATGAAAAAGGGGCTTACGCCCCTCGCCCCTTTTCCATCATGATATTTTCCTGAGACAGGTGGTTTCACCTGGCTCCTCAGGAACACGCTTCATGGTTGGAACTAGCTGCCGCAGCCACCGCAGCAACCGCCGCCATGGGCGGGCTTTTCCTCTTTAATCTGCACGCCGGCCTTGGCGAGCGCTGCCACCAGTTCCGCGCGGGTCGGCGTATCGCCGTCGAGGCGTGCGTGAAGGCTCGCAGGAGCATCGAAAAACGATACGTCCTGCACGCCGGACAGGGCCTTCAGGCTGGCGCCAGCCTGTGCGGCTGCTTCTGCGCTGATGGGATTGGCGATGTTGAGAATTTCAATTTTCATGTTTGCTCCTTGGAATAAATAATCAGATATTTTCGGTCAGTCTTGCATACAGGCTAGGCAGCACCCGGGGCAGCATCGCCGCATCGTGCACTACCACATACCCTGTCGCGCCGAACAGGTGCGGCAGGTAGTCTCCGGCTTTCTCGTCGATGGTCACGCAAAAAGGCGTGAGCCCCAGGCGACGTGCTTCGATGATGGCCATCCGGGTGTCTTCGATCCCGTAGCGGCCTTCATACTTGTCCAGGTCATTCGGTTTGCCGTCCGTCAGAATCAGCAACAGGCGGCGTGCTGTTTTTCGTGTCGACAGAATCGCCGTTGCGTGGCGGATTGCTGCGCCCATGCGCGTGTAGTAACCAGGTTTTATGGCTGCCAGGCGGCCGCGGATCTGGTCATCGTAACGTTCATCGAACCCCTTGAGCAGATGAAAGCGCACATTATCGCGTCGCACGGATGAGAACCCATATAGTGCAAAGCGATCATTGGTGGCGGCCAATGCTTCGCTAAACAGCAGCAGGCTGTCGCGGATTACTTCGATCACACGTGCCGTATTGTTGATCCAGGCATCGGTTGAAAGCGACAGATCGGCCAGCAGCAGGCAGGACAGATCACGCTGTTGCTTGCGGTTGTCGATATACAGGCCCGGCTCGCTGTTGCGCGCGCCTCCCGCTTTGTCGGTGGCAAATCGTACACAGGCATCAATGTCGAGATCGCTCCCTGAAGCCTGGGCACGCAGCCGGGCACGTTGCGTGGTGAGTGCCTGGAACTGCTGGCGCAGGCGCCTGGCTGGCGCGCGCAGGGCGTGTGGTAGAGCACATGGTTCGGCGTCGCGGGCAAGCATCATTTGCAGGCGGCAATGTGCGGGCTGCAGGTGCTGCTTGCGGTAATGCCATTCCGGTAGCAGGATGCCGCCGGCCAGGACCAGATCGTCGTCTGCTTCGGCAGGCAGATCCAGGTCGAAGCGCACGCGGCTGGCTGCAGTCTGGTCATCGTCGGCGATGCTCAGAATATCGAGATCGTTGGCGGCTTTCTCCGCGTGCTCATTTTCATCTTCGTCGAGCGGGCGGTCGACCTTGATGAATTCAGCCCAGGAAAACAGGCTTTCGGCACGGAACAGCAGCATGAAGGGGTTGGTCGCTTGCGGCATGTCGACCCGCTCCGCACGCCGCTTGCGCGCGTCGCGGCCGGCATTCGGTTTGTCTTCCGGCGGCGGGGGCGGCTTGTCGACGGCCGGGCGCTGCTTGCCAGGGGCGACAGGCGGCTGCGGGTGCAGCCACAAGGACACAGGCGCAGGCGGCTGCTTGCCCGCTTCGAAGGTTTTGATCGAGCCGGGATTGCTTAGCGCGGCGCGAATCGCTTCTTCCGCTGTTCGCTCGATTCCATTAAGTTTGGCCAGATCGGGACGCAATGCAAGAGCGGCCGTCACCAGTCCATGGTAACGCCGGGTCAGGCCCGGCAGTGCGATCAGGGTTGCACGCGTGGCTGCCTGGTTGCGTACGATCCAGGCTGCGTCCGGTGCTACGTCGTGTGCGGCCAGCGCCAGCAGCCACAGGTAGAGTTCGCGGTTTTGAGCGCGTTCTGGAAAAACATCAATCGAGGCTGGCAGGTAGACCGCACTTTCGTCGGTCCAGGCCAGTTCCTGTTTTTCGCCAACGCCGGCTACGCGCTCCAGCCATTTACGGCGAGCACCATGCGTGACCGCCGATCCGGTGCGCACGGACAAGCCGGCATCGCCACCCAATGCACGAAAGAAGATCGGGGCAATGCGTTCGATCTCCTTCAGTTCGATACGTGCTTTTGGAAACCCGCGATACGCCGTGCGCGTGATCAGCTTGTCCCAAAGTCCGCCGACAAACTCTTCCATGCCTATTTCCCCATTTCCACTGCAGCGTCAGCATCATGTCTGAGCGGAGCAGTGCGGGCGGTGCGGACGTTGAACGAGGCCTCGGATTCGGCACGCACATCGTGTACCCAGTTCAGCAGCGAGCCGTTGGGGTTGTTTTCCAGCGTGTGATCGCAGGCATCGACGCACTGGCCGCACTGCACGCAGGCGAACATCATGCGCTTGACGTTGCGCGGATTCAG
>CAYGMS010000143.1:0-6353 GCA_964350905.1 uncultured Thiobacillus sp.
ATTGAGTGGTGCCGTTGGCCGGAATCGAACTGGCGACCTTCGCATTACGAATGCGCTGCTCTACCAACTGAGCTACAACGGCAAAAATCAGCGCGCATTATAGCGGAATCATTCGCTGCTGTGCGGCTTGTAGCGCTGTCCGATGGCGACACTCAAGCCAGCGGCACGGGGAGATCATGGCCTCAAGCGCGCCCAGAGACCCACGTCAACCCGATCTGATGGAGTTCGATGCCGTCGTTCGACTTATCGATATTGGCATTGTGAGCAATGGCAATACGGGTAGCCGACGAACCCGCTTTCGGCAAACCTGAGTTCTGGCGGCTTGTCGGACTTGAACCCAGTACGGCGGCGATTTTTCTAACCGGGCCTCGATTCCACTACGGCGCCTCGAGCAGGCGCCGGCGGATGCGCTGTTCTTCTACTGAATCAATCAGGCCTTCATCGAGCAGTTCCTGCAGAACTTGCAACTGGCGCAAACGACGCTGGGAGGCGGCCTCGGTGGTAGCCGGCCCGCTGGCAGCCGACGGCACTGCAGGCGTCGGCGACGCAGCCGATGCCGGCGTCGCCGGTTTGCCTGCGGGCGCGGCGCGTACGGCGGCAGGCGCGCCGCAGTCGAGCGTCACATTCAGGCCGCGCCCGAAGTCATCAAGCGTCACGCGGCGGACGACGGTTTCGCAGCCCGTGCGGCGCAGGGTGACGGTGCCATACAGGTGTGCCTGGTCGTCACGGTAGTCGTTGGGATAGAGGGCGCGCTCGTTGATGGTCAGCGGGGTGTGCCCGGCCTTGCCGCCAATCAGCAGGACTTCTGCGCCCGGCGGGTCCGTTTCGATGCGCAGTTTATGCAGACTGAGCTCAGCCGCTGCGGCAGGCAGCGCCCACAGTGCGGACAGCAGCAGCGCCGCAGCGGCAAAATCCCACCGGTAACCGGTTTTAAAAGGCCGCATCGAAGCCGAACAGAATGTAGTTTTCTTTGGTCAGATGGCCCGTCCAGTAGGCGCCGGTCTTGTTGGCCTTGTCGAGGAAATCGACGTTGATCTCCGCGATGCCCTTGACGTTGCGCATGAAGTAGTACGACGCCGTCAGACTGAGGCTGTTGATGTCGATGCCTTCGTAAATGGTGTCGGTATTGGCAAGATCGCCGGCGTCGGCGTAGTTGTACAGCAGCGAGAAAGCCCAACGCTCGTTGGGGATGTAGTCGACGCCGGCGAAGCCACCCTGCCAACGGTAGTCACGGGCGGCATCGACATCGAGAAAGCCGTCCCAGGAATTCCACAGATACTGGGCATACCAATAGGTGTTGCCGCCGAAGTCACCGGACACGTCCAGGCCCACGGCACGCTTGTCAGTGTTGCGGGCGCCGCTGTTCAGACCGGCATTGCCGGGCTCGATGCTGCGTTGCTTGCCGGTCATGCCGAACAGGCCGGCGGAGACCGGACCGATGTCCGTGCCGATGCGGCCGAACACAGTCTTGGAATTGTCGTTGTCGAACATCTTGTCGGGTCGACGGTAGCCGGGGCTGTTGATGTTCAGATTGTCGGTGATGCCGTTGCCATTGGACAGGCCGATCCCCAGTTCGACCGGGCCGATGTCACGGTCGAACAGCACGCCGCGGTCATAGGTGATGCCGGCCATGCGGTAGACCATGAAATCCTGGAAGGGCATGCGGGTCTCGCGCGGGAACATCAGGTCGGACAACTGGAACTGGCCGAGCATCATGCCGATATCGGTGCCGAAGATGTTCGAGTGGCGGAACCAGGCGTCTTCGACCAGCACTTCGCCGTTGGTGCCCTTCTCGGCGAGGATGGCATAGAAGTAATAGGTGATGTAGTCGCTGAGTGGCGCGCTGGACAGGACCTTCACCAGGTAGGGCGACTGGAAGTCGGTGGTCGCCGAGTCAGTGGCGCCGGTGACCGGATCGATCGACTTGCCCTCGCGGGCCTGCACGTAGGCCTGGCCGCGTACCGCGAACGGTGGGTAGGCAGGCAGGGCGAGCCGGTCGTCGCCAGTCTTGGCGGTGCTCTCCTTCCAGTTCGGCAGGCGAAAATTGCTGGCGGCGAACTGTTGGCCGAACTTGTTCAGGCGGGGGAAGGCGACGTGGCAGGCTGCACAGCTCAGACTGTAGCGACGCGAGAATTCGGGCATGGCCCAAGCCGCCTGCAGGGTGGCGACCCAGAGCAGGGCGACCTGCACAACCAGCAGGGTGCCGGCATAACGGTGATGGGTAGCGGGACGCATGCTCACTTCCTCCACTCTCGCGGCGATGGCCGCCTCTGTCCTTGTACCGCCAGCAGGCAACTCCCCGGCGGTCGGCAGATCTCAAACTAGTCCAGGAATATGAGCGTGTCAAACCGGCGGGAATGTGGCGGCCTTGAGGCGACTGATCACCCGGTCTTTGCCAATCAGTTCCAGCGTGGCATCGATTGCGGGCGTTTGCGGTTCGCCGGTGACGAGCACACGCACCGGCATCGCCAGCTTGGGCATCTTGAGGCCATGCGCCGCGAGGGTCTCCTTGAAAGCGGCACTGATCGCGCTGCGTTCCCAGGTCAAGCCTTCAAACCGGGTCACCAGATCGGCGAGTGCCGGCAGCACCTCGGGCGTGACGTGCTGCGCCAGCAGTTCGGGCGTGGGGTGCAGGGTGCGGTAAAAAAGCGTGGCGGCGTCGGCCAGTTCTGCGATGGTGGAGGCGCGTTCCTTGACCAGTGCGCACACTGCGGCGAGATCGGGACCATCGTCCGGGTTGGCACCATTGCGAACCAGGAAGGGGCGCATGAGTTCCGCCAGCCGTGCATCGTCGGCAGCCTTGATGTATTGCTGGTTGAGCCAGCGCAGCTTTTCGGTATTGAACTGGGCGGCAGACGGCGTGATGTGGTCGAGATCGAACCACTGCACGAACTGCTCGCGGCTGAAAATTTCGGCATCGCCGTGCGACCAGCCGAGCCGCGCGAGATAATTGATGACCGCTTCCGGCAAGTAGCCCTCTTCGAAATACTGCATCACCGACACCGCGTTGTGACGCTTGGACAGCTTGGTGCCATCGTCGCCGAGAATCATCGACAGGTGCGCGTACTGCGGCACAGTTGCACCCAAGGCCTTGAGAATGTTGATCTGGCGCGGGGTATTGTTGACATGGTCATCGCCGCGGATCACGTGGGTGATCCGCATGTCCCAGTCGTCCACCACGACGCAGAAATTGTAGGTGGGGGTGCCGTCACCCCGCGCGATGATGAGGTCGTCGAGTTCGGCGTTGGCAAACTCGATCGTGCCCTTGACCAGATCCTTCCACGCCACGCTGCCGGTGGTGGGGTTCTTGAAACGCACCACAGGATCAATGCCCGCAGGAGGAGTGGGGAGCGTTCTGCCGTCCTCGGGGCGCCAGCGGCCGTCGTAGCGCGGCTTTTCACCGCGTACGCGCTGCGCCTCGCGCATCGCATCGAGTTCCTCGCTGCTGCAATAGCAGTGATAGGCCTGGCCGCTGGCCAGCATCTGTGCGATTACCTGCTTGTAGCGATCCATGCTTTGCGTCTGATAGAACGGACCTTCATCGTGACCCAGTTCCAGCCAGGCCATACCGTCGAGGATGGCTTGTACCGCCTCGGGGGTTGAACGCGCCACATCCGTATCTTCGATGCGCAAAATGAACTGGCCGCCGTGATGGCGCGCAAACGCCCACGAAAACAGCGCGGTACGCGCCCCGCCAATATGTAGGTAACCAGTGGGGGAAGGAGCAAAACGGGTGCGGATCATGACAGGGCCAAGCGACAAAACCCGCTATTTTACTCGGCTGTGTTTTATTCGGACGCCAGTCTTAAAATTGACCTTGCGCCCCGGGATGTGGTTTAATTCGCGCCGCTTCGGGCAGTTAGCTCAGTGGTAGAGCACTGCCTTCACACGGCAGGGGTCACAAGTTCGAACCTTGTACTGCCCACCACCGAATGCGTTTGTTATCAATAATTTAGCGAGCTTGTGCTCGCTTTTTTATTGCCTGAAAGTCGTACGCTTTAGCTGTACTAGTTTTGTGCTTGCATGTTCATGTCGCCATGAATCGGCGTGCCAGCCAATGATCCACGCTCAGTTTCCCTGCACCGTTTAACACCAGGGGCACAAACATCACCAGATACATCAGCGCCAGTTTGTAGCCGTTGTCGCACACATTGTAGCCATTGCCTGCATGCACGCTGACCCAGGCAACAAGGGTGAGAATGACCAGTGAGACGCTGAAAAAGCGGGTGCCCAGTCCAATCACCAATGCAACCGCGCCAAGCAGTTCGGACCAGGTTGCGAGAAACCATGAAATGTCGATTGGCACGAGACTGAGCGGGAAGGGGAATTCGTCCTGGATATCGGCGAACCAGTTTTCGCCGTTGTATTTCATGACGCCGGATTCCCAGAATTCCCAGGCCAGCAACAGCCGCAAGCCCAGCATGCCGATATGACTGCCAGCCTGATCAAGCAGGGCCGTCAGACCTGTATAAAGTTGAATGATTGAATGCATGATGTCCCTTTGGAGGGATGGGGAACGCTCCTGGCGTGGGCCGGCCGGGAACAAAAGCCCCCGGCCTGATTCATTGGGCCTGGTAATTTGGGTGTGGCGCTTTACTTCTTTTTGGTGCCGCACTTGCCCTCGCCACATTTGCCGTCCTTGGCTTTGGCTTTGGTCTCGGTGGCGTTCATGTCCTTGGCGCCGCCGCACTTGCCGTCCTGGGCCTTGGTCTCTTTTTTGTCTCCGCATTTACCATCCTGAACCTTGTCTGCAGCGGCAAGCTGATAACCCTGTGGTAGCGCGTTGAGTGCAAACGGATTGCCGGCGGCGTGCGCGGTCCCTGTCATGCCGATGGCAGCAGTCAGGGCGAGGGCGAGTGTTGTGGTGTTGGTTTTCATGTGATCTTCCGGGCGTACCCGGCTCCATTCTGGCTAGGGCCTGTTCACACTAATTTCACGTCTGCGTTGTCGCGAGAAAGTGATGGATGCAAGGCGTGTCGCGCCGGCAAGGGTCATTCCTTGCCAAGCGGCACAACGCCGCAGGCGCACTTTCTCGCAACAACCCGGAGGGGCGGGTCGATTCGGGCGCATCCCTTTGTCGCAATCCGCTTGCTGTGCTCGCACAGCGGCGCGTCCCGCTTCGCGGGCTGCATCCCGAATCGGCCTCGCCGCAGGCGTGAAATTAGTGTGAACAGGCCCTATAACGCTGGCGGGATCGGAATGAGCCAGCAACAGCGTTAACTGTCCATAGGTCGGCAATGTGGTGATTTCCTTACAGCGCACTTCGATGAATTTGTTTCCATCCAGTGCCTGCGTGAATGAGCCGCAGCGTATTTCCGGAGCGGTGTAAGGAAGAGGGGTCTATAACGACTCAAGGTGTTTGACCGGATAAAAGGAGACCCCATGTCCAGACTTGCCATGACCGCGTTATCGACAGCCTTGCTTGCCTCGCCTGCTTATGCAGGAGAAGCGATGGTGTCTGTCGCCGCAGTCCATCCGGCCCAGGCCACGATGGACAAACTGGAAGCCATTGCCCAGGCGCGCGGGCTGAAAATTTTTGCGCGTATCGACCACGCCGCAGGTGCGCGCAGCATCGGACAGGATTTGCGGCCGACTCAGTTGCTTGTTTTTGGCCACCCCAAAGGCGGCACGCCGGTGCTGCAATGCGTGCAAACGATGGGCCTGGATTTGCCCTTGCGGGTGCTGGCCTGGGAGGACGCAATGGGGAAAAGCTGGCTGGGCTATCAAACCCTGACAGGGCCGGGGCATGCGCAAACCGATGCAAGCTGCGATGCCGCATTCAAGCGCCTGAATGACACGCTGGATGAACTGGTACGCGAAGCGGTTAAGGCGTAAAGCCATGCAGCCGGGTCCGGCTGTGTGCGTATAAATGAATGGCGCGGCCGTGCAGGGCTTCCCGGCGGCCGGTAATAAGCATTGCCGCTGCGGACCGCAGCCGGTATAGTGCGGCCTCCCGCACCCAACCAATCGGTGCGCGGTTCTTACCCCGATCTCACGATCCCCTATTCGTCTGCCTCGATTGGTGTCACTGCAAACGTGACAGGCCGTCGCAGGAAACCACATGACTACTGACATTACCTTTTCCAGCCTCGCGCTGGCCGAACCCATTTTGCGTGCGATTGCCGAAGCCGGCTACACCACGCCCACCCCGATTCAGGCGCAGGCCATTCCGCATGTGCTGGCTGGTGGCGACCTGCTCGCCGCCGCGCAAACCGGCACCGGCAAGACCGCTGGCTTCACCCTGCCGATCCTGCACCAGCTATCAGCGCGTACCGCGCAAGCCCCCAGGGTGGGTCGCCCACGTTGCCTGATCCTGGTGCCGACACGCGAACTCGCGGCGCAGGTTGAAGAAT
>CAYGMS010000144.1:0-6350 GCA_964350905.1 uncultured Thiobacillus sp.
CGACGATGCGCTCCTGCAAGCCATACAGCGTTCGCAGCTCGTGCTGGCTGGCCGAGGAATGCGTGATGTCGGTACGCGACAGCAGGAAGCGCCCGGCAAGTACCATGAAAGCAGTGACGGTCAGCAGGATCGGCACGCCGATCCACGCAAAATCGAAGAAACCAAAGCCCTCGCCATGGGCCTCGCGCAGTGCGTTGCTCGCCAGCAGATTGGGCGGTGTGCCGATCAGCGTCATCATGCCGCCCACCAGGGTGCCATAGGACAGAGGCATCAGCACCCGCGAGGGCGCTACCCCGCCACGGCGCGCCACCTCCATGGCCACGGGTAATAGCATCGCAGCCACGCCAATGTTGTTCATGAACGCCGACATTACGCCCGCGACGAGCATGAAAATCGCGATCATGCGCAGCTCGCTGCGCCCGGCCACGCGCGTCACCTGGCGGCCGATCCGATCGGCGATGCCGGCGCGCGTGAGCCCCTCGCTGATGATGAACATTGCCCAGACGGTGATCACCGCCGGGTTGCTGAAGCCGCTGACCGCTTCAGCCGGCGATACCAGCCCCAGCAGGGCGAGACTGGACAGCACCAGCAGCGCCACCAGGTCCATGCGTAGCCACTCGGTGATGAACAGGACCAGCGCGACGACGAGAATGCCGAGAATGATGGCGATTTCCAGGGTCATGGGAGGTGTCCTCGGCGGCAGGTTTAGTGCTTTTAATGCATTGAGGATAGCTTGAAACTTCTGTTCGGGACTTCGTTCATTTGGTTATGTCTAACGCCTGACAAAAGGACCGCAGCGGCGAGCCAGACGTAAGCGAATGCTTTCAGTACGACAACCCAAATTTTCATAATTTGACGTTGATGTGCAGTATCAGCACATCACACCAATGCGTGCGCAGGGTTGTTGGGCGCCCTGTTAACGATGTTAAACGGATAATCGACCATGGCGTAGATTGCGCCCTGCAAATCGGTCGAAGATTGCGAAGAATCAAGATAGAGCGCTCGTTGAAACGCGTTATTGCACAGCTGCTCGCCCAATTCCGCGTACTTCACGCGTAGCGGTTCGACGGATATGTCTGATACGGCAGCAAAGGACTTCCCGCTTGCGAGCCATACTCCGCCGACAAGCGCAAACATCAACATCCATAGCGATGGACTTGCCTTGAATGCTTGGCTAAAAACATAGGCACATCCTCTCGATGTGCTTCCATTTCTAGCGGGATTCGAACTTGTAATAGTGATCATTGAGGTGGGTAGCCACCTCCTCGACTTCTTCCTTGCCCCAGCGCAAGTGCAAAACCTTAGCCCACTGCGACACCCTCCCCCGCAGTTCCGCCAGCGATCGGGTACGGTGGTTGCCACGGATGTGAACGACACTTTCGTGGCAGGACATGCAGTGATTCTCGTAAAGCATCTGGCCGCGCGGCGGCACCGGCGGCGTAACCCGTTCTTGCCGGGGTTCATTCATGAGTGGTACTTCTTTCTCCTGGGCCGGCGGCACAGGCAGGGTGTGTGGAGTGGCCCAAGCCGGAATGACGAACCCCAGCGAAAGCAGCGCAGCATAAGCAATGACTTTTGTCCGCATGAAGCACCCTAATCGATGAAAGGCGATGATTTTTCACAAGACGTGCGTCAGGTTCCAAATGGCGATGTCTGACTCCGCCTCTTTACTATAGTGCAAGCGAAGGGAGGGTGCCTTACGCTGCCCTCCTTAATTAATGCGAAAACCCGGGTCAGTTCTGTCAGCTCCCAATTTCTCCCAGGCGGCACCTGTTCAAGCGTATCGCGTCAATCGCATAGCGTTCACTGGTTTGGTGCCGTCATTCAGATCAGGGAGTGTGCTCAACCAGTATTGCTCGATCGATTCAATTCCTCGTGCGGACATCATCCTGCCCATTGGCGGTTTGCTCGCGAATGAGAAGCTCCATCGCCATGGAATCTATTCGTTGTATGGTGTTTACTGAGATTGCTTTGCAACTGGAAGGAAAGCATCATGCATGTCATCACCTCCTTCGTCGCCGCCACCGATTTTTCCGCTAGGCCAACCGTGCCGTGCTGCGGGCGGCGCTCATCGCCAAACAGTATGGCGATGATCTGCACCTGTTGCATATTTCTCCGCTGGCGCTGCGCTTGAGCCTTGCGGCATAACTTATCGATTCAAGCGGGATGGGAAAAATGCTCTGGACCCTGTTGGGAAGCCTGGCGCTGGCTTATGGCGGCTTTGCCGCGCTGGTATTTATTTCTCAGGAAAAGCTGGCCTACTATCCGCAGATCGGCCGCGAGATTCACACTACCCCACGCGACCATGGCCTGGACTATGAGCAGTTGACCCTGGCCACGCCGGACGGTGAAAAACTGGACGCCTGGTTCGTGCCGGCACCGCAGTCACACGGCGTCGTGCTGTTCCTGCACGGCAATGCCGGCAACCTCTCCCACCGTATGGACAGCATCGCCATGTTCCATCGCCAGGGTCATGACGTGCTGATCTTCGACTACCGTGGCTACGGTCGCAGCACCGGCAAACCTTCCGAGACAGGTTTGTACCGGGATGCCCAGACCGCCTGGGACCATCTCACCCGGCAGCGCGGTATTCCGCCCGGGCGTATCGTACTTTTCGGCGAATCGCTCGGCGGCGCCGTGGCGGCCTGGCTGGCGGCGCGGGAGCGCCCCGGCGCGCTGGTGCTGTCTTCGGTTTTCACCTCGGCGCCGGCGCTCGCTGCTGACCTCTATCCCTGGCTGCCGACGCGCTGGCTGGTGCACCTGCGTTACGACACCCGTGCCGCGCTCGCAGAAGTGCGCTGCCCGGTGTTGGTCGCGCACAGCCCAGACGACGAGATCATCCCGTTCCGCCACGGGCAGGCATTGTTCGAGGCGGCAGCGGAACCCAAGGTTTTTCTACCGCTGGCGGGTGGCCACAACGACGGGTTCATCTTCGTGCGGCAAGACTGGGTCGATGCCCTGGCTGACTTCTTGCGCAAACATATCGAGGAAAGATGAGTCGGCATCCTGCCCCCAACTCTGGAAAACGCAGTTGAATCACAGGGTGCACAAAAGAAAATAGCAGGCTATGTAACTATCCGATTTTCACTGCGTCACAAGCAACACCGTCCCTGTTGGACATATCTCGATGGTGAGCAATGGATGCTTATTTCAGAAAAGGAACCGTATGCAAAACCTAATCCGCATCGTCGTCGCCACTGACTTCTCCGTCCCCGCCAATGCTGCCGTCACACGCGCAACCCTACTCGCCCAACAACATGGTGCGGAACTGCACCTGCTGCATGTGTTATCCCCCCTGGCGCTGTATCCCGGTCAGGCTATCGAGTCTGCCGCAATCGGTGATGCCAGACTCGCTGCTGCCCACAGTCAGCTCAACGCCATAGCCGGACGACTGCTTGAGCGTTTCGACATCCATGTCCACATCGCGCAGCGTATCGGCCGCGCGCATACCTGCATCAGAGAATATGCCAACGAAGTCGCAGCCGATCTGGTGGTGGCGGGCGGGCGTGGCGAAGATTCCCTGCTGAACCTGATGCTGGGCTCCACGGTCTGGCGCCTGCTACGTGTTTGCGAGCGCTCGGTGCTCATCGTGCGCCATGCACCCATCGGGCCTTATTGCCAGGTACTGGCGGCGGTAGATTTTTTCCCCCATACACAAGCCGTCTGCGACTGGGCCGGTCGGTTGGCCGGTGACGCGCAGGTGCATTTACTGCATGTGGTGCCGTTGAGTGAGCGTGATTTGCGCCAGGCTGGGCAAGGCAACACGGCCATCAGCCAGCGCCACGAAGAGATGCGCGGCATCGCCAATGGCCTGATGGCCAATCTGCGGTCAGCCCTGCCCTACGCAACGGAAATCCACATCGAAACAGGTTATCCGCCCGTCCTGATTTTGCAGCACGCTACCCACTGCAACGCGGATTTGATTGTGCTGGGTCGACAGGGTCAGGGCGGGCTGGAGGTGCACTTGCTGGGCAGCGTGAGCAAGAATGTGGCACAGGCTG
Organism: uncultured Thiobacillus sp.; assembly: GCA_964350905.1. Classification (GTDB taxonomy): domain Bacteria; phylum Pseudomonadota; class Gammaproteobacteria; order Burkholderiales; family Thiobacillaceae; genus Thiobacillus. Next base: position 4,002 of record CAYGMS010000144.1, read on the forward strand.
CGAATTGCGACGTGTTACTGGTGAACGCAGACTGACGCACCCAGTACCCCCGAAGCGGCCAGGCAGCACCAACCCAGGAGAGTGAGCATGACCCATCAAGGCAGTTTGCAGGCAACGATCAAGGATATGGTTCAGGCAGGGCGCGAATGGCATCGACCGCCTGGGGCTGGATCATGCGCTGGAGCGCGATTTTGGGCTGGACCGCCTGGCGGAATCCTCGGTGGGCCTGGCTTTCCCTCCGCTCAGCGCGGGCCGCTGATCGACCAGGTACAACGGATAGTTGCGTAAATCCTCCACGCTGGCGGTGTCGGGCGGGCGGTGAAGAAAGCCGGCGAACTGCCGCACGGCTCGCAGATAGTTGCTCTGTGTCTTGGGGGAGAGATTGCGCATCCGCATGTCGTCAAGCATGCGCTGGCGTAGCAGACTGATGGTTTGAGTGGATGGGTTCTTGGCTCGGCTCCTGTCAAAGAACGGGGCGGATTGATGCCGCGTTACTCGAATTCCTGGCATCAGGTCTTCCCCTGTTCAGGCTCACCCGTTTCTGATTCTGGCCGCGCTCACAAGGTATTCCCGCTGCGGATCACGCCAACAGCTATGCCTTCGATCACCAGGTCCTGACGTGTGAGGTCGATCTCGATTGGCGAGAAATCTGAGTTTTCCGGCAAGAGTCGCACGGTATGGCCACGTTTTGAAAAGCGCTTGACCGTAACCTCGTCGCCGATCCGTGCCACCACCACCTGACCGGCTCTGGCTTCGGTGCTGCGATGCACCGCGAGCAAGTCGCCGTCCAGGATGCCGGCGTCCTTCATGCTCATGCCGTGCACTTTGAGGAAATAATCCGCGCGTGGCGAAAACAGCGCGGCATCGACCTGGACGTGCCGCTCGATATTTTCCTGCGCCAGGATCGGGTTGCCTGCAGCCACCCGGCCCACCACGGGCAAACCGCCGCCGCCTTTGAGTCGAATCCCCCTCGACGCTCCCGGTATCAGCTCCAGCGCGCCTTTCTTCGCCAGCCCCTTGAGATGCTGCTCGGCGGCGTTGGGTGAGCTAAAGCCAAAGCGCTGTGCAATCTCCGCGCGCGTCGGCGGCAGGCCGGTGGTCTCGATCCATTCACGAATCAGGCTCAGGATTTCTTCCTGGCGACGAGTCAGGTCTCGCATGGGGCTTCCTCCAAATACTGTATGCATGTACAGTTGTATGTGTGTACAGTATAAATACCAAAACGGAAAAACGCCAAGCGCGATGCCATACCGCCTGCGCAGGCAAACAGGAGTCCCCCATGATGAAACTCGGAATGATCAGCCCCCTCGCCTTCAGCCACATGAAGCGGCGCGGGATTTCAATCGACGCCCTCAACCATCTGATCGCCCACGGGCAAGTCGAAACGCAGTTCGACGGCGCACAGGTGGTGTATCTGGACAGCGTCGCTCCCGGCCCGTCCTGGGCTGGCCGCCCGCAGCCCAGGCTTTACGCAGTGATGGATGCGGCAGGCGAGGTGCTGACGGTGGAGAAGCGGGTGCGCTTGAGGGGGTAAGTGGCTTACCCGTCTGACGTGCCGGCCTCACGGAAGGTGTTCTTGCCAGCGCGTTTTGCCGCGTAGAGTGCCGTGTCTGCTTGCTTGAGCAGACCCTCCAGCGTTTCTTTTCCAGCACTACATATTGCGATCCCGACTGATGCTCCGATGTGTGCGGTTGCCCCTCCGACAAGCGGTATGGGCTGACACAGGCTATTTACCACGCGGCTTGCGACTTCGCGTACTGCCTCGGCATCGTCAACCTGGCCCAGCACGATGACGAATTCATCTCCGCCAAAACGGGCGATCACATCCGACTCACGGAGCAACTGCTTCATCCGTTCTGCCGAGGTCACGAGCACCTGATCGCCCGCTGCGTGCCCGTATTCATCGTTAACTGCCTTGAAGTCGTCCAGGTCGACAGCCAGGACAGCCATCTGTTTCCCCGAGCGCTTTGCGCCGGCGATCAAATGCGTTTCGTTTTCGTTGAGGAACCGCCGGTTGGCCAGGCCCGTCAGGGGATCACGAAGACTGAGCTGCCGGATCGTCTGTTCGGCATGGATCCCTGCCCTGATCAGACGTATGGTTTCCCGGTACAGCCCGAGCAGAGCCAGTCCCGTCCATAGCCCGGCTATTCCCAGCAACACCAGCGACAGGTTCTGGTCGTGAATCCGCGCTTGTTCGCGCGTTTCCAGCTGGTTCAGTTCCTCCCGTCCAGTCTCGATCAGAATGCGATGAATCTGTTCGATGGCGGATTTGTCGAATCCTCCCAAATCCCGTTCTGGCGGTGCGGCATCGCCACCCGCCTGGGCACGTTGCTGGAGTGCGCCGAATCC
>CAYGMS010000145.1:0-6300 GCA_964350905.1 uncultured Thiobacillus sp.
GCCGACAACGCCTGATCGAGCGAAACCCCGGCGGCCAGGTTGAACGACAGCGTCACCGCAGGCTGCTGGCCGTAGTGATTCACCGCAATCGGCCCCACGCCGGCCTCGACCTTCGCCACCGCATCGAGGCGGGTGAGCACGCCCGTTGCGGTTTTCAGCGGCAGCTGGCCGATGATCGCCGGATCAAGCTGGGATTCGGGCAAGGCCTTGATGCTGACGTTGAACTGATCGCTCGCGCCATAGATCTGGCTGATGCGACGCCCGCCGAGTGCGTTGTAAAGCGTTTGTTGCACCTGCTCGGTGGTGATGCCCAGGCGCGCTGCCTCGACCGGATCAAGACTGACGCGGAGTTCGGGATTGCGCAGCTCCAGGTCGCTGTTGATATCCTCGATTTGCGGCACCGACTCCAGACGTTTTTCGACTGTGGCCGCAGCGGTTTTCAAGGCTTCAAAATCACCCGAGGTGAGCGTCAGTTGGTAATCGCTGCTGGAGGACAGCGCGCCGACATTGATCGAGGCCGGATTTTGCAGCGTGACGTTGACGCCACTGACCTTGCGGGTGGCGGCCTTCAATTCGTCGATGACTTCATCGGCGCCCGGGCGGGTATCACGCGGCGCCAGACGAATCACCAGCCGTCCTGAATTGCTGCCCGATATCCCGCCGCCGCGCTGCCCCGCACTCGACATCAGGCCTGCAACCGCCGGGTTCTTCTGCACGATGGCGGCGATCTTTTCCTGACGCCGGCTCAATTCCTCGAACGGGATCCCTTCGGGATACTGGATGCTCGCAAAAATCATCCCGGAGTCCACGCGCGGAATGAAGCCCTGCTTGACCTGCCCGGTCAGCCACAGCATCGCGCCCAGCACCGCCAGCGACAACAGCAGCATGGCGCCGCGATGACGCATGCTGGCGCGCAGGGTGGTGCCGTAAAAATCGCGAAAGCGGGCAAACCCGGTATCAAACAGGCGCGACAGCGGATTGTTGAGCGGCTCGTTCACCAATCCGCGCGCGCACAGCATCGGCGTGAGTGTGAGCGCCACCACGCCGGACAACAACACGGCCACGCCGATGCTGACGGCAAATTCCTGAAACAGCCGGCCGATCATGCCGCCGAGGAACAGGATCGGCAGGAACACCGCAGCCAGCGACAGCGTCATCGACAGCACCGTAAAGCCGATTTCCTGCGCACCATCGAGCGCGGCCTGCATCCGGCTTTTGCCCATTTCCAGATGGCGCGCAATATTTTCGATCACCACCACCGCGTCATCGACCACAAAACCGATCGCCAGCGTGATCGCCATCAGCGACAGGTTGTTGAGGCTGTAGCCCGCCAGATGCATGAAGGCAAAGGTGCCAAGCAGCGAACTCGGCAGCACCAGCGCGGCGATCAGGGTGGCGCGCACGTTGTGCAGAAATGCAAAGATGACCAGGATCACCAGAACCAGCGCCAGCAACAGCGTGAAATTCACCTCATGCAGTGAATCCTTGACGAACTGTGAGCGGTCGAAATGCACCTGCAGGCGCACACCGTCCGGCAATTCCGATTCGATCTGCGGCAGCAGCGCGCGAATGCGGTCGGCCACCTCGACGGTGTTCGCGCCCGGCTGGCGCTGCACCGCCAGCACGATGGCACGGGTGCCGTTGTACCAGGTCTTGCGTTTGTCGTCCTCGACGCCGTCTTCGGCGCGGCCAAGGTCCTTGACCCGCAGCGCCGTGCCATCGTGATAGGCCACGATGATGTCGCCAAAGTCGGCCGCGTTGGCCAATGCCACCGGTGCTTTCACCGTGTAGGAACGCGTCGCACCATCGAGCGTGCCGGACGGCAGGTTGGTGTTGGCGGACTGCACCGCCGCGATCACGTCGGCAAAGGTCAGCCCGCGCTGCTGCAATTTGGCCGGATCGAGATACAAGCGCAGCGCGTATTTCTGCGAGCCGTACACCAGCACCTGCGCCACCCCACTGAGACTCGACAGCCGCTGCGCCACGCGCGAATCGGCAATGGCATCGAGTTCGGTCAGCGGCAGGCGCTCGGCCGACATCGCCAGATACAGGATGGGCGAATCGGCCGGATTGATTTTGCGCAGCTGCGGCGGGTCCATGCCCTGCGGCAGGTTGCGTGCAGCCTGTGCAATCGCGGTCTGCACGTCCTGGGCGGCGGCGTCGATGTCGCGCCCAAGCTCGAACTGCAGCGCGATGCTGGTCGAACCCTGGCCCGACTGCGAACTCATCGACTCGATTCCGGCCACCGTCGCCAGTTGCCGCTCCAGCGGCATGGCCACGGTGTTGGCCATGGTTTCCGGGTTGGCGCCGGGTAGCGACGCGCTGACGCGCAGAGTGGGGAAGTCCACCTGCGGCAGATCGTTCACCGGCATCTGCGTGTAGGCGAGCGCGCCGAACAGCGCCATCGCCAGCACCAGCATCAGCGTGGCGACCGGGCGTTCGATGAACAGGCGCGAAAGATTCATGGGCGGGAAGACGATTTATCCGCGAAGGGCGCGAAGGGGCGCGAAGAAAAAACCAGCGCTCTCAGGTCCTGAAAATACAGGGCGCGAAGAAACGCCCGGCGTGATCGCACGGGCACCTTTGCGCAGGTGTGGAATATGATCTCGCAGTACCTGCTTTGCGTCCCTTCGCGTCCTTCGCGGACAAGGTTTTCAAGTCTCATGATTTCGCCTCGAGCGTGACCTTGCCGCCGGCCTTGAGCCGCTGCGGAATCTCGATCAGCACCGGCTCGCCTGCCTGCAGTTCGCCTTCCACTACCTGCTCGCCGTCCAGCCCACGCATCAGGTTCACCTGCACTACCACGGCCTTGCCATCGCGCACGACATACACATAAGTGCCCTCCTGCGCATGTTGCAGCGCGGCTTCGGGCAGCACCTTGGCGTTGGGCAGCGTGCCCAGCAACAGCCGTACCTGCACGCCCTGTCCCGACAACAGTCCGGGCGGCGCGCCGGCAAGCCGCACCTTGATCGGCACGGCCCCGGTGGCAGCGTCGATCTGCGCATCGACAAAGACCAGTTCGCCCTGAGCGCGCAGCGTGCGGTCGGCGCCGTCAAAAATCTCGGCCGTCACCTTGCCCTGCGCACGGGCGGCGGCAAGCTGCGGCCAGTCCTGCTGCGCCACGCTGGCGCGCACATCGAGCGCGCCGGGCGCGAGTATCGTGGTGAGCGCTTCGCCACCGGCCTGCACCAGGCTGCCGGGGCGGATGGCAATGCGCCCGACGCGGCCGGCGATCGGCGCACGAATCTCCGCATAGCGGGCATCGAGCCATGCCGCGTCCAGTTCGGCGCTGGCGGTGCCGGCCCGCGCGCGCGCGGACTCCAGCACGAGCCGGGCATCATCGAGTTCCTGACGGCTGATATAGCCCGACTGCAGCAACGGGCTCAAACGCTCCAGCTTCTTTTGTGCCTCGGCCATTTCGGCGCGTGCGCCGGTCAGCGCGGCCTGACTTTGCGCCATACGTGCCTGCGCCGGCCGTGCATCGAGGCTAAACAACTCCTGCCCGGCACGTACCGTATCGCCTTCCTGCACGTGCTGGCGCAACACGGCGCCGCTCACCTGCGACACGATGGCAACCTGCTGCGCCGCCTCCAGCGTGCCGGGCAGGTCGATCACCCGCGGAAAATCCCGCACCGTCACCGGCACGGTCTTGACGCTCAGGGCTCGCTCGCTGTCACGTTGTTTATCGTCGCCGGCTTTCTGGTTCTGGCTGCGATAGAAAACACCGGCAGCGACCGCCAGTGCGACAACGAATAAAAATATGCGCAGTTTCATGGTGTAGAAATTTTAATTGCTGCGGGCAAACGGCCCAGCACGTGATTCAAACGGGAAAACGCAGCCAGCCAGTCGCTATTGGCCTGCACCTGCGCCTGGCGCGCGCGCGCCAGGTCGGCCTGTGCCGTCAGCAGTTCGAGTACGCTGCCCATGCCGGCGCGATAGCGTGCCCTGGCAGCCTCGGCCGATTCACTGGCGCTGTCGAACTGCTCCGCCACCCCGGCACGCTGGGTTTGCGCGTGGCGCACGTCGTAATAGGCCTCCGTCACGGCAAGCGCAACCTGGCCGCGTTGTGATTCGGATTCGACCTGCAGGCGTTCGGCATCGCGTTCGGCTGCGCGTGCCTGCGCCGCCAGCCGACCGCCGTCGAACAGCGGCACCGAGAGATTGAAGCCGACGCTATAGGTGGTGGAAGGCGAGTGGTCATCTTCCAGAAAAAAGGTGCGGCCGGTGTTGGCGGTCAACGACACACTGGGCCAGCGTGCAGCCCGGGCGCGCTCGGCATCGGCCCGGGCGCGCGCAGCAGTGGCCTGCAATGCGCGCAAATCCGGGCGTTGCCGCTCGGCTTCGTCAAGCAGTTCGGCCAGCAGGATGCTGGCTTCCAGCACGGCCGGCGGGGCGGTCTCCCAGTCAAGCGCCAATGTTTGCGTTTGCGCAATGCCCGCCGCCTGTTTCAGCGCAGCCTCGGCTTTGGCCCGATCGCGCTCGGCAGCCTGGCGCGCCAGCGTTGCCTCGGCCAGGGCCGCACGCGCCCGCAGGTGGTCGGCACGTGCGGCCAGACCGCCCTTCAACCTGACCTCGATCGCGTCGAGGCTGGCCCGCAGCGCGGTTTCCTGCTGCGTCTGGGCATCGATCTGCGCACGCGCTGCCAGCACGGAAAAGTAGGCCGTTTCCACTTCGGTGATCGCGTCCTGCAGGACGCGGTTGCCGGTCAGCAGACTGGCGATGAGTTGATAGCGCTGCGCATCGATGCTGGCTGCGCGCGCACCAAAATCAACCAGCACATAGGTAAGGCCGAGACTGGGTCCGTAACGATGCAAAGTGGGCACCGAAGCGCCGGAACTGGATATCGCCTGGCTGCGGGTGAAATTGAATTGCCCGGTCAGCGTCGGCCAGTTGGCGGCACTTGCGGCATCGAGCCGCGCGGCCTCGGCCTGGATGCCGAGCCAGGCGGCGCGCGATTCGGGGCGTTCGCGCAACGCGTGATCAGTGAGTGCGGACAGACTACCGAAATGCAGGGCAGTGGTTTGCGCAACCGGCATGTGCGTCTGTTCGGGCAACGCATCGAAACGCAGCCAGAAAGAACCCGGCCGCTCGGGGAGATCGAGTGACGTTGCATGGCCAGGGTTTGACCACGCTGCGAGCAGGATGAATGAGAGATAAGCCTTCAAGATGCGCAGATTCTAAACGACTCCGGGCTGCCTCACTGCCAAGGCTTGCAATTGGCCGATGCGCCGATGACGGCACCGCGTTAAGGACACGCTAGCCACTTACCGAAACAGCGGGTTCCTGCCATACGGCCATGCCGTAAGTTTCCGGCATTGTGAAGCAGGAGATCGCAGGGAAACCCTTGTTTTCACCCAAAGCGGAGCGCGCCCAAAAGGGCGCATAATCCGTCTGCCACGGCCTTCTTTTTCATAACAGTAACAACCGGACCGGGTGCTGAAGACGTCGATAAATATAATTAAGATAGATCACCATGACAGCTGTCTCTATATTAATAAACGTCTGGACCCATGGGTCTCTTGAATAACTGTTAGAGCTCATACAACGAAAGGTACGCACAATGTCTAAGAACACGCTTTTTGACTTGTACGAGAAACTATACTTTCATGAAATTGAGGTACGCAAAAAACTAGGAGGCAGGCTCCAAGCACCAATGGCGATCATCGTGTCATTGATTGGTGTTCTTGGATTTCTCATTCAAAACTTCGATAAACAGCAATCCACGAGTGCAGCAAGTCTGTTTATCATTCTTCTGGTTGCAAGCGCCAGTACACTCTCCTTTGCTATCTACTTCTTCATTCGATCTTGGTACGGAAATACCTACGCATTCCTGCCATCCGCTGAAGACACGGAGGAGTATAGGCAACTTCTCGAAAGTACTTATAAGCAATACACAAATGGAAATATTCTCGCCGAGAACTATCTCTACGACTATCTCTGTTCTCACTACATTAAGTGCGCGACACAAAACACTCGCTGCAATGATCAACGTTCGCTAAATCTTCACAGAGCCAATGGCACTTTAATTATCGTCACGTTGCTCGTTGCCATGTCGTTCTTGACTTTTTTTGTTGGTGATCTCGACAGAACCAAGGGCAATAAGCCAAACGAAATCGTAATCGTAAAGCCAGTAGATATCAAAGGAACGTTGACGACCGACAGGAAGCCTGAGCCCCCAGAGGCGGGTGTGGGTGTGGGTGCGCCTCCCCCTCCGCCGCCACCTAAACCAAGGACATCCCCATGACTGATAAAAAATCTGAATCCGAAAAAGAAGAATTACCACCTCCACCACCTCCACCA
>CAYGMS010000146.1:0-6293 GCA_964350905.1 uncultured Thiobacillus sp.
GGCAGCTGGGTCAATCCTGCCCGGGACAAACTGCCCGTTGACCGGATACACCAGGCTGAATACCAGAACCGACTGGTTTATTACGCGCCGATCACCCGCACCCAAATCGTGGTGGATGATTTTCAGACCCAGGCTGAACCGGCCGCGCCAATCGTCGGACAGACGCGCTTGCTGGGATGGGTGGGGCTGGATGTATCGCGCAGTGCCACGCTCCAAAGCCAGCGCGACGCCATTCTGCGCAGCCTGCTGATTTTGCTGGCAGGTTTGGGTGCCAGCCTCTTTTTTGCCTGGCTGATCGGTCGCCAGATTACCCGGCCGATCCTGGCCTTGACCCATACCGTGAGCCGTATTGGTGAAGGCCATCTGGATGAACGCGTGGAGGAAGGCGGGCAGGCGGAACTGGGCATGCTGCAGCATGGTATCAACCACATGGCGGCACACTTGCAGGCGATGCAGGATCAGATGCAGGAGAAAATCGACCAGGCCACCGCCCGCCTGGTTTATCAGGCCAGCCATGATGCCTTGACGGGATTGATCAACCGCCGCGAGTTTGAGCAGCGGCTGCAGCGTACCCTGCTGTCGGCCCTGCAACAGGGCCGGGAACATGCACTGTGCTACATGGATCTCGATCAATTCAAGGTGATCAACGATACCTGTGGCCACGCGGCAGGTGATGAATTGCTGCGCCAACTGGCCTTGCTGCTCAAAGCCAATCTGCGCGAGCGCGATACCCTGGCGCGCCTGGGTGGCGATGAATTTGCGCTGCTGCTGGAAAACTGCAACGTTCAGGATGCGCTAGAGGTGGCGGATACCTTCCGCGCCGAAGTGCAGCGTTTCCGCTTTAAATGGGGCGAGCGCATCTTCGCCGTCGGCATGAGCGTGGGCATGGTGGCCATCAATCGCGACAGCGGCACGGCCGCCAATTTGCTGTCGGCGGCGGATGCAGCGTGTTATGTGGCAAAAGACCGGGGTCGCAACCAGATCCACCTTTACGAGATTCGTGACTCCGACCTGGTGCGCCATCGCGGTGAAATGCAATGGGTGACGCGGATTCACCGGGCGCTGGAAGAACATCGATTGCGTTTGTCGTGGCAGGAAATCCGGCGCACGGATGGGACGACAGGCACCCATCGGCATGTCGAGTTGCTGTTGCGCATGGTGGATGATGACGGCAGCGAGATTCTGCCGATGGCCTTTATTCCGGCCGCCGAGCGTTATTCCATCATGCCCGCACTCGATAGCTGGGTGATTGAGGAAACTTTACGCCTGTGCACCCGGTATTTGTCCGAGGCGCGGGCACAGCATTGCCTGTTTGCGGTGAACCTGTCGGGGGCATCGCTGAAGGCCCCGGCGTTCCGCAGCAAGTTGCTGGCGCAGTTGCAGAACAATCCTGACGCGGGGCCGCATCTGTGCTTTGAAATCACGGAAACGGCCGCAATCGGCAACCTGGCGGTCGTCAACGAGTTCATCGATGCCATGCGTGATTATGGCTGCAGCTTTGCGCTGGATGATTTTGGCAGCGGCCTGTCATCCTTTATCTACCTGAAAAATCTGAAGGTGGATTACCTCAAGATCGACGGTGCGTTTGTGAGAGACATTGCGAGCAACCCGATCGATCGTTCCATGGTCGAAGCCATCCATCGCATCGGCCATCAGATGGGACTCAAAACCATCGCTGAATATGTCGAGACCGAGCAGACGCTGGCCATGCTGCGTCAGATCGGCGTCGATTATGTGCAGGGCAATGGCGTGCATTTTCCCGAACCGCTGGAAAACCTGTGCCGCCAGTCTCCGGTGCTGCCGGAAATCAGGTGAGGCTGCTGTCTGCGGCACCAAACCCGGCGTCAACGACCGCCTTCACCAGTTCGGCTGGCTGAACCTGTGCCGGATCGTAGGTGACGCGTGCCTGACTGGGGGTGAGTGTGACGTCGGCGCTTTGTACGCCAGGGTGCGCAGACAACACCTTTTGCACGCTGTTGACGCAGCCGCCACAGGTCATGCCGGTGACGGACAAGGTGATTGTGTTCATGGGATAAGCCTCGAAAGAACGATCGAGGCCTGATTTTATTGCATTCTGATCGGATTGCACCGGCCTAGTCCTGGGCGTTTACCGGGTTATTTCCGGTAGCACGGCGGAGCGTGCCGGGCGGCGTGATGCGGGAACTATTTTTTGCGCGGACGTTTACGCAGGGTGTCCTTGGTGTGCTCGATCAGACGGTCGGCCACCACTTCGGCGTCGACTGCGAAGCTGCCGTCGGCGAGTGCGGCCTTGACTGATTCAACCTTGCCCACGTCGGTGACATCGGCCGAGGCCAGTTGAGATTCCAGCGAGCGGATGCGGGTGCTGGATTCAGTCAGGGTCAGCGAATCACTCCCCCCCCCGGCAGGGGTGGCGGTTTTGCCCGCGCCCTTGCCCTTGGCTGCTGATACTTTGGAGGCGGCGGGCGGGGTGATACGTTTGTCGATTTTCACTGGGTTGATACCTGTTGGCCTGTTTTCCGTTGGGGGTGCTGCTTATTATTAGATGACTAAACGGCATCTGTTCGCAAAACCTTAGGGAAACACTGATTTATTCCATTCGTGACGAGCCTGTTGCCGAACGGTTTAAATAAAGCCAATAAAATCAATTGTGTGAAATGCTTTTTGAATGCTCGTCAAACGCCTGGTTCAGGGCGAATGTGCCGAATGAATCGGCGCGCCCCGATCCAGGGTTTATCCCAGCATATGTGAGGCCAGCCCGTCCGCCAGTTTGGGTTCAAACCAGGTGGATTTGGGCGGCATGACTTCATTGGCATCGGCCACCGCCATGAGGTCTTCCATGCGGGTGGGGTGGAAGGCGAGTGCCAGCACCATTTCCCCGCTGTTCACCCGCTTTTCGAGCTCGGCCAGGCCGCGAATGCCGCCGACGAAGTCGATGCGTTTGTCGCGCCGCGGGTCGGTGATGCCGAGGATGGGCGCGATCAGGTTGTTCTGCAGCAGGCTGACGTCAAGACGTCCTACCGGGTCGGTCGGGATCAGGTCCGGGCGGATGTCGAGGCGGTACCACTGTCCTGCCAGATAGAGGCCGAAACTGCCCGGGCGGTCGGGTTTGACCGCGCTGGCAGCGGGTTCGACGCTGAAGGCTGCGTCCAGTTTTTCCAGGAAGGCTTCCGCGCTCAAACCGTTCAGATCAGTGATCAGCCGGTTGTAATCCATGATGTGCATCTCGTGCGCGGGGAAAATCACCGACAGGAAGAAGTTGTAGGGCTCGCTGCCGGTGTGCCCCGGGTTGGCGGCGCGGCGCGTGGCGGCGATGCGCGAAGCCGAGGCGGAACGGTGATGGCCGTCGGCAATATACAGCGCGGGCATGGCGTTGAAGGCGGTGGTGATGCGCTCCAGGGTCGCGGCGTCACGGATCACCCACAGGGTATGGCGCACACCGTCGAGATCAGCGTCGGAATCGGGCGTGCCGCTGGAAGCCGCAGCCAGGATGGCGTCGATTTCGGGCGCGGCGGGATAGGCCAGCAGTACCGGGCCAGTCTGCGCATTGAGTGCCTCGATCTGCCGCACGCGGTCGTCCTCCTTGTCGGGGCGGGTGTACTCGTGTTTGCGGATGCGATTGGTATCGTAGTCGGCCACCGAGGCTGCGGCCACAATGCCAGTCTGGCTGCGGTTGCCCATCACGATGCGGTAGGCGTAATAGCAGGGTGCCGGGTCCTGCACCAGCACGCCTGCCTGGATCATGTTCTGGAGATTCTCGGCGCCCTTGGCATAGACCGCAGGCGCATAGGGATCGGTATCGGCGGGCAGGTCGATTTCCGGCTTGGAAATATGCAGGAAGCTCCACGGCCGGCCGCTGGTGCGCTCCCGTGCCTCGTTTGTGGACAGCACGTCATAGGGCGGAGCGACGACATCGTCGGCGCGTCCGGGTGCGGGGCGAAGGGCGGCAAAAGGCTGGATCAGGTTCATAAGCTTTTCATGTCGAAGGTGAGAGGGGATCGCCGAGTGCGGCCAGGAATGCAGTGACCGCGCCCACGCGCCGGGCGACGTCGGGCAGGGGGGTGGTCAGCTTCAGCCGGTCGGGGCCGGCGAGCTTGTATCCGGCCTTGCCCTGGATCAAGGCAATGATTTTACCCGGATCAATCGGCGGGTTGGGGATGAATTGTACCGTCATGCCTTCGCCCGATACGTCGAGGCGCAGGATGCCGTAGGGCCGGGTCGCCATCCGCAGCCGGTGTACAGCCAGCAATGCGCGCGCCGGATCGGGCGGCAGACCGAAGCGATCGATCAGTTCTTCCTGCAGTTCTGCAAGCGCATCCGCGTCCTGGACGCTCGCCAGCCGCTTGTACAGCACCAGCCGTTCGTGCACGTCGGGGCAATACTCCACCGGCAGCAGTGCGGGCGTATGCAGGTTGATTTCGGACACCACCCCCAGCGGCTGGTTCATGTCTGGTTCATGGCCGGCTTTCAGGCTCGCCACGGCCGCTGCCAGCATGTCGTTGTAGAGCGAAAAGCCGACCTCGAGAATCTCGCCGCTCTGCTTGTCGCCCAGCACTTCGCCGCAGCCGCGGATCTCCAGGTCATGCATGGCGAGGTGGAACCCTGAACCCAATTCTTCCATTAATTGAATGGCTTCCAGGCGTTTCTTCGCCTGAGATGTGAGGGTTCGATCCTCCTCCACCAGCAGGTAGGCAAAGGCCTGATGGTGCGATCGCCCGACCCGGCCGCGCAACTGGTGCAACTGCGCCAGCCCGAATTTGTCGGCGCGGTTGATCAGAATGGTGTTGGCGGTGGGGATGTCGATACCGGTCTCGATGATGGTGGTGCACAGCAGCACGTCGTAGCGCTGCTGGTAAAAATCGCGCATCACCTGCTCCAGTTCGCGTTCGCTTTGCTGGCCGTGGCCAACGCGGATACGCGCTTCCGGCAGCAGTTTTTCCAGCATCTCGAGCATGTTCTGGATGGTGCTGACTTCGTTGTGCAGGAAATACACCTGGCCGCCGCGTTTCAGTTCGCGCAGCACGGCCTCGCGGATCAGGCCGCTGGAAAACGACTGGACGAAGGTTTTGACCGCCAGCCGTTTTTGCGGCGCGGTCGCAATGATGGAAAAGTCGCGGATGCCTTCGAGCGACATCGCCAGCGTGCGTGGAATCGGCGTGGCGGTCAGCGTCAGTACGTCGACCTCGGCGCGCAGCGCCTTCAGTTGCTCCTTCTGGCGCACGCCAAAACGGTGCTCCTCGTCGAGGATGACCAGTCCCAGGCGGTCGAATTTCACGTCCTTCTGGATCAGGCGGTGGGTGCCGATCACGATATCGAGCTTGCCGTCCGCGAGCGCCTGCAGCGCTTCGGCCTGCTCCCTGGCGCTGCGGAAGCGTGACAGCTCGGCAATTTTCACCGGCCAGGCCGAGAAGCGGTCGGAGAAATTATTGAAATGCTGCTCGGCCAGGAGCGTGGTCGGCACCAGCACTGCCACCTGGTAGCCGCCCATGACCGCCATGAAGGCGGCGCGTAGCGCGACCTCGGTCTTGCCGAAGCCGACATCGCCGCATACCAGCCGGTCCATCGGCTTGCCGGATTGCATGTCATTCATGACGGCGGCAATCGCGGCAGCCTGGTCGGGGGTTTCCTCGTAGCCGAAGCCTTCGGCAAAGGCGTCGTAATCGTGCGGCGAAAACTGGAACGCGTGGCCTTCGCGCGCCGCGCGCAGTGCATACAGGTTGAGCAGTTCGGCCGCAGTATCGCGTGCCGCCTGCATGGCGCGGCGGCGCGCCTTGTCCCACTGGTCGGTGCCGAGTTTGTGCAGGGGTGCTGCGCCTTCGCCCGCGCCGGAATAGCGCGAAATCAGGTGCAGGTTGGCCACCGGCACGTAGAGCTTGTCGCCCTTGGCGTATTCGAGATGCAAAAACTCGGTGTCGCCGTCGCCCAGATCCATGTTGACGAGGCCGAGGTACTGGCCGACGCCATATTGCGCGTGCACCACCGGGTCGCCCGGCTTCAGTTCCGACAGGTCGCGCAGCAGGTTGTCGATCTGCGTTGCGCGGACTTCGCGCGCGCGCCGGGTTTTCGGCGGGATCGCGTAGAGCTCGGTTTCGGTGATGACAGCAAGCCGGCCGTCGCTGCTGACAAAGCCTTCGGCCAGCGGGCCGTGCGTCAGCAATACGCGCTCATCGCGTTGCTGGCTGGCGACCCAGTCGTCGCACAGCGTGGCGTGGAGGCCGTGCTCGGCCAGGTACTCATGCAGGGTTTCGCGCCGTCCGGCCGAGGGGGCGATGATCAGCGTCTTGCCCTTGAATCCGTCGATAAAGCCTTGCAGC
>CAYGMS010000147.1:0-1468 GCA_964350905.1 uncultured Thiobacillus sp.
TCCGAAACCACGCGCGGCTACACCGTCATCGGCGACATCGTGAACCTCGCGTCGAGGCTGGAACAGGCCAACAAGTTCTACGGCACCCGCATCCTGGTCAGTGAGGGGGCACGCGACCTGGCCGGTGACACCCTGGCCTTCCGCGAAATCGACAGCCTGCGAGTGTCCGGCAAGCAGGAGCCGGTACGGGTGTTCGAACTGATGGATTATTCGGAATCGTTGAGCGAGCCCGGACGGCAACTGGTGCAGGCCTATGAGACGGCATTGACGCATTACCGCAGCCAGGATTGGGACAGTGCCGAAGCGGGGTTCCGTGAGTGCCTGACGGTCGTCCCGGCGGATCGCCCGAGTCAGGTCATGCTGGACCGGATTGCGGCGTTTAGAGAGACGCCTCCGGATGCGGAGTGGAATGGGGTTTGGGTGGCGGTGAGTAAATAGACGGCCAACGGCTCAAGAAGACCTTCGAATGAACGCGCGACTTCGCTGAAGTCAGTACTACGTCTTACTAGACGGATTCAAGTTCCTTGAGTGTTTTGCCATCCTTATTTCGCCACGCGGTTAGCCCGTTTGCGTGCCCACCATGAATGACTGCGGCAGCGGCACTAGGGCTTGAGAATTCAGTGTCCTTGCTAAAGACCAAGTGTTCCCCGTTTTTTTTCAGAGCGCCTTGTTCCTTGAGTTGCTGACGCATGTTGATTGGCCAAGGATACTTTTGTGCCGAGGGGCGCTCGGTCAAGACCGCTTGGGAACCAGCAAGTACGACGATGCCATTTGGTGTTAAGTGAGCCGCTGCCTTTAGACCTTTGATCTCGCAAGTAAGAATTTCAAGCTCACTGGTTGCGGCGGAACTGAGCGTCATCGGAACCAGAACTTCGACACCCAGAACCGGAAGCAACTGATGGACTTTTTCGAGATAGATCTCCATGTCTTCCCGATCCGATTCAGGCAACTTGGAGCCGCTGCCCTGTGAGTTTTTTACTTCAGCTCGACCGGCTGCTTTTGCCTGCTCAATCAGACGCCCTTCAAGGTATCGTATGTGGGCCTTGGTAAGGTTTTCGTCCTTGCTCATGAAGAACGCTATCTGATTCCAAAAATCTTTGTCGAGATGCGCTTTTACTCGATCTCGAATGCACTCGGCTTCGCCGATATATACCGCACTCTTTCCGTTTTCAGGATCGATCCCGGTTAGAAAATAGATTCCGGAATTCCCAGATTCCTCGCGCGCCAAAACGTTGTCAAATTCGCTTCTGGGGCCTGCAACAGCCTTACCGGTCCAGTTTGATATCTCTGCGGTGCGGAGCCGCTTAGGATCTCCATGAGCGAGGAAAATTTTTATGGTCGCGCTGGGCATGGTTTCAATCTGTTGGCAACAAGGAGAGCAGGCTATATTTTCTGCCCGGGGACGATAAGGGGGGCAGCATCAAGCTGCTTCCGCATGCAGTTGCACCCCCAGCGCCCGCGCCACCTT
>CAYGMS010000147.1:1568-6270 GCA_964350905.1 uncultured Thiobacillus sp.
CTTGCTACTCGATAAACCCCTCATCCCCATGACAGGTGCACCCCGGATGTGGGCTCGGTTTGCCGTCGCAGCAGATGATCTTGCCGGCGCGGCAGCCGCAGATGCCTTTCTGGTCCTTGCAGCATTCGGTAGAAGTCACCTGGGCGAGGTTCACGCCTTTCAGATTGGTCGGGCAGGCTTCCGGTGCGGTGGCGCTTTGCGCCATGACAGCGGGCGGATTGGCCGGCGCGCTCGAGTCGGCTGCGGCGGGCAGCATGAACAACGACTGGGCAAACGCCAGCAAAGCAAACAGGGCAATCGGCAAACGGATGTTCATGGCGGGCTCCTTGGGGCAATGCGGCGGGTTCCACTATATCTGATCGTGGCCAGGTATTTGAGTTGGCTGAACGGGATGCGTTCCGTCGTTTACGTTTGTTTAAATCGTAGCCCAAGCAGCAACGCGGCGGCTAGCAGGATTGCCGCCAGCAGGGTGAAGGCGCTGCCGTAGCCGGCCATGCCGATCATCCAGCCGGTGAGCACGGGGCCGATCGACTGGCCGACGTCCATGACGGTGCGCAGCACGCCCATCGACGAACCATAGCGCCCATTCCGGGTGAGGTCGGCGACCAGCGCGGTGGTGGAGGAGGTGACGGTGGCGAAGCCGATGCCGAACAGCAGGCTCAACACCGACAGGCTGATGAAATCATGTGCGGCTGGTAGCAGCGCCACGCTGGCTGCGCCGACCAGCAGGCCGGGGATGATGACCTGTTTGCGGCCTACCTTGTCTGACACGCGGCCCATCAGCGGTTTGGCGAACACGATGCTGACCAGCTGTACGCCGAGGATGACGCCGATCTGCCACGCGGGGATGCCGAGTGAGGCGGCATACAGGGCGATAAAGGCTTCGATGGCGCCAAACACCAGATATTGTGCGGCTTCGATTCCGCTCACCAGCATGATGCCGCGGTCGCGTAGCACGCTGGTGAGGCTGGCCCAGAAGGGTGGACGCTCCCGTTTGACCGCAGGTCCGGGGTCGTCGTCGCTTAATAGCGTTCCTGCGCCCAGCGCCAGCACGCCACTGATGGCGCAGGCGATGTACACCGCGTCGAAGCTCGCCAGCGAAATCAGGAAGCCGCCCAGAAACGGCGCAATCGAGCGGCCGACGATGGTGATCGATGAATAGGTGGACAGTTTGGCCGCGCGGTCGGCACTGTAGCGCTCGGCAATCGCCGCGCTCGCCACGGTGCCGAAAATGGCGGTGGCGAAGCCGTGATAGAAACGCACCGCCATCAGTTGCCACGGGGTTTCGATCAGCAGATAGAGGAATGGTGCGCTGGCAAACACGACCAGCGACGCCAGCAACAAGCGCCGCTTGCCGAAATAGTCGGACAGCGCGCCAGCCGGATAACTGATGAGCACGCCGGGCAGGGTGGAGGCCATGACGATCCAGCCGATTTCGGCCGGACTGGCGTTGAGCGCGTGGGCGAACAGCGGAAGCACCGGCGTTTTCGACAGCGTGGAGCTGAATATCGCCAGCCCGCCGATGAGGGCGATCAGAAAGAAGAAGGAGCGCTGGCCGGATTTCATGAGTCGCTGGATCGAGAGCCCTGTGGGTTGTGGGGATTGTAGAGACACATTACGCCAGATACGCTTCGGGGTGCCGTGACCTTGCGTTCATAATGCTTCGTGCGGTCGCCTCTTGCGATCTTTGATTAAACCCTGCGCCCAGCCCATGCCTATTGCCGCCTTGTTGCCCGCCGACCTTCGCCTGACCATAGACCCCACTTCGCTGGGGTTTGTCGATACGTCCGAATTGATTGAAGAACCCTTGCCGTGGATCGGTCAGGCGCGTGCCGAAACCGCCGCGCGCTTCGGGCTGGGTATGGATCAGCCCAACTACAACCTGTTTGCGCTGGGTGAAATCGGCAGTGGCCGCTCTACATTGCTCAAGCAGGCGATGCACGAGGCGGCGGCAAGCAGGCGGGTGCCGCCCGACCTCTGCTATCTGCACAACTTCGACGCCCCGGAACGGCCGCTGGCGCTGCGTCTGCCTGCAGGTGAAGGGCGCCTGCTGCGGCAATTGTTGGCGCAGGCGGTGAAAACCCTGCAGGCCGATATTCCGCAATGCCTGGGCGGGCAGGAATACAAGGTTGAAAGCGAGCGCATCGAAAAGGCCTACAAGGTCGAGGAAGCACAGGCCTATGCGGCGTTGTCGGCGTTTGCCGAAGCACGCGGTTTCTCCATGTACCGCGAAGAGGGGCGCATGATGTTTACCCTGACCGGCAAGAAGGGCCAGGCGCTGACCGAGGACGAGGTGCTGGCCTTGCCCAAGGCGCGCCGGCTCGCAATCGAACAGGCCGATCAGGAACTGCGCGCCGAAATCACGCGCTATTTCGAGCAGACCCAGCCGCAGGAGCGTGCCATGCACGAGGCCCTGGCGGTATTACGCCGCCGCGTGGTGAAGCCGTTACTGGAGCGTGAATGGCAGACCATCCGCAGCGGACTGAAAAAACAGATCAAGGACGCGTCCAAGCTCAACACCTATCTCGACGCGATCGCCCAGGACGTGCTCGACAATCTGGAGTTGTTTCATGGCGCAGCGGGCGACGAAACCCGGCAGGAAGTCCTGAATGCCATGTTGCAGCGTTACCGCGTCAACCTGGTGGTCGACAACAGCGGGCTCACCGGTGCGCCGGTGATCGTCGAGGACAACCCCTTGTTTCGTGCGCTGTTCGGCAGCATCGAATACCAATCCGAGAATGATGTGCTGGTGACCGATTTCTCCTGCATACGCGCAGGCAGCCTGCTGCAGGCACATGGCGGTTTTCTGATGCTGCATCTGCGCGATGTGCTGGCGGATCAGCTGATGTGGGAAAAGCTGCGGCGCTTTCTGCGCAGTGGGCGGTTGCAGATCGAGGAACCGGGCGTGTCGCTCACCCCGATTGCCACGGTGTCACTGGTGCCGGAGGCGGTCGATGTCGAGGTCAAGATCGTGTTGATTGGTTCGCGTGAACAGTATTACGAACTGCAGGGCGTGGCACCGGAGTTCACCCGTCATTTCCGCGCCAAGGTGGATTTTGCCGACAGCTTCCCGGCCAGTGCGGATACCCGCCGTGCCTCGTCTGTTTTTGTCGCCCATGCCTGCCGCCAGTACGGCTTGCCGCATTTCTCGGCCGCGGCGGTGGCGCGCCTGCTGGAGGAGTCACACCGCGAGGCTGACGACCAGTCGCGCGCGAGTGCGATATTTGCCCGCACCGAGGCGCTGGTGATGGAAAGTGCGGCGGTGTGCCGCGCCCGTGGGCCCGGGCTGGTTGCAGTGGCCGATGTGGAGGCCGCGCTGCAGGCGCATATCGGACGGCATGACTACCCCGAACAGCGTCTGCGCGAATCGATTTTCGAAGGTGATGTGCTGATCGACCTGCATGGCGACCGGGTTGGCCAGATCAACGGCCTCACCCAGGTCGACCTGGGTGATCATCGTTTTGGCTTGCCGGTGCGGCTGTCCGCGCGCACCTACGCGGGCGAGGAGGGCTTGCTCAACATCGAGCGCGAGGTGGAATTGTCCGGCCCCATCCACGACAAGGGCGTGTTCATCCTGCAGGGCTATCTGGCCGGGTTGTTTGCCCATCTCGCGCCGCTCTCACTGAATGCATCCATCGTGTTCGAGCAGCAATATCACGGCGTGGAGGGCGATTCCGCGTCTTGCGCCGAACTGTATGCCCTGCTGTCGTCATTGTCTGGATTGCCAATCCGGCAGGGCATTGCGGTCTCGGGGGCGGTCAACCAGCATGGCGAGGTGCTGCCGGTAGGGGGGCTCAACGAGAAGATCGAGGGCTATTTCCGGGTGTGCGAGGCGGCGGGTCTGGACGGCAACCAGGGGGTGCTGATTCCTGCCCGCAACCGCCGCCATCTGATGCTGGATCCGAGGGTGGTGGAGGCTGTTGCTCAGGGCCGTTTTCACATTCACGCGCTGGAGCATGTCAATGTAGGGCTTGAGTTGCTGACCGGCGTGCCGGTCGGTGAACTCAATGCGCTGGGACAGTACCCCCGCGACAGCGTGCTGGGGCATGCGCAGGACACGCTGCTGGCGTTTCGCCGTGCCTGCCAGATGCAGGAACATTCCAAGGCTCCGCGCCGGCATTTTCGTTCGAGCGATCATTCCAGGCCTCGTTGACACGGCCGAACACGCGCCAGGCAGATCGATGCCGGTGAACTATAGTGAGACAAGCCAACTGTTTGGAAGGAGCTTGTCATGAATGCACTGCATCGTATGGAACGTTTTCTCGACCAGCACATGATCCCGTTTGAGGTGGTGGCGCACCCGCACAGCCAGACCAGCGCCGAAACTGCGCGCGCGGCCGGGGTGACGCCCGACCGGCTGGCCAAGGGCGTACTGCTCGAAGGCATGGGTTGCCAGATGGTGGCCATGATTCCCGCCGACAAGGAGGTTCAACTCGGCAAACTGGGGCTGGACCATGGCATGGCATTCAGCCTCGCCGATGAAGCCAGCGTGAGCAAATTGTTCAGCGAGTGCGACACGGGCGTGGTGCCCGGTTTGCCCAATGCCTGGGGGGTGGAAATGATATGGGATGACGCCTTGATGGCGCAGCCGGATATCTTTCTGGAAGCGGGCGACCACAAGCGGTTGCTGCACATCAAAACCCGTTACTTGCGCGATGTATTCGGTGATGCGCCACATTGTCGCTTCAGTGAACCGCGCATG
>CAYGMS010000148.1:0-6210 GCA_964350905.1 uncultured Thiobacillus sp.
GGGGGATAGAATCCGTGCGCCGGGGGGATAGAATCCGTAATATGGGGGGGACAGAACCCGAACCGTCCACAGGCAAAAGACGTGTAAGCTATTGTCACCATTCATTTTTTTTAAATACCCCCACGCAACTAATCTTTTTTTAATCTTCTTTCTAATCTGAGCGCGTTCACGAGCCGCCAAGCGTGATCGTGCGGGCGTTCCCCTGACGGGCCACCCCTCATCGTTATGAAGTGCGCATGGGCGAAACCCGGTACCGTGTAGTGCTTTGCAATCTAGCGCGCGGTGCGTTGAGAGGTTAAACGCCAAGGAAGAAGCCCAAGCAAGGCACATCCAGCACGCACAGTACGGTCGCAGTTATCGCTAGGCCGGACAAAAATGCACTACTTCCGACGACGACGTGAGCCGCGAGCCGCACCAATAGCATCGCTGACGCTGCCAACACTGGATGCCAGGCGCTCACCAACGGCCAGCTTCCCCCGGTAAGGTAAGAATAATAAGAACGTTATTCTTACCTTACCGCACGGTTTGCACGATGGTAAAATTGCCTCAATTTAGGGGAAGTAGCTCAGCTGGGAGAGCGCGGCGTTCGCAATGCCGAGGTCGGGAGTTCGATCCTCCTCTTCTCCACCAAATACTTGTTCACGACATAGCTCAATCTCTCGCAGCGCCTGCGAGGTTAGTTGTAGCAGTTGGGAGCAGGTCACTATCGCAGTCAGTCTGCGCTCGATTTGTCGACACTTGAGAGGCTGCCTGCGATACCCCTCAAGTATCAATGGTGCGCCGATTTTAGCGGCTAAAATCCCGGGTGCGCCTAACGACGAAATCTCAGATCAAGAGCAGATGGAATGCCGTCTCAGGCTTGATACCGTTTGCAAGAAGGCACGTTAGCGCCTTGGCGTGCGACTTTTTCCGTTTTTCGAGACCCCACGTCTTGCAAGGCTTCGACAAGTCAAGCGCAAGAAAAAGCTTTCAGCCGTGAAAGAGACGCAGTTACAAATAACTGACAGCGCCGCGCTGAATGTGCTGCTTGGCGCACGCACTTTCTGGGTGACGACATGACGATGTTTGACTGATGGATGACGGGCGGAACTTTAGCCGCTAAAGCCATCCCCTTGGAGTTCAACTGATCCAGTCGAGTTTTGTTTCCAGTGCGTCCCATCGCTGATCGGCGGGTACGCTGGCGAGCGGATCACCGGCCACCACTGCTAGGTCAGCGCGCACCGCATCGAGCACGCCAAGCCCACTTAACTCTTCCCGAATGCCTTCGTCATCCAGGCAGCGCCGCACGCAATGGCATGTCCCTGCACCATCCAAGCCTAGCAGATCGTGATGCAGGCGATGTAGGGCTATGGCCTTCGCCAAGTGTTGCAGCGCAAGCGGCTCCCTGTATACCTCGGCCAGGAGCAAATCGGCCTCGAACTCGGCCAGCGTCACGTCAAAGGAGCGCCACGTTTTCAGATCATCGGCGACGACTGCGCGCAACTCATCCAGCGACCCCCACATCGCCCGCCACAGATCAAGCGGGCCGTCCTGATAGAGCTTTTCCGCGTCAGACCAGACGGACACCGCTGACAGCAATTTGAGACGGGGGACGGATAGCGGCCGCAGTCCATTGAACACAGCTTGCCATCCGTTCCCACCTTGTCCCTGGGTCGGCTTAACGGGCGATACCAGAGCATCGTACTTCTCGGCAAAACCATAAATCGACGTTTCACCTACGCGCTCGCGGAGCAAGTGCACCAGTGCCTTGCTGCGCGTGATTTTACGTTGCCGTTCCTCTGTGGCGGTCATGGCTTTCATGGCTGATTAGGGCATTTTGTCCGAGTAAAAAATACAACTCCAAACTACCTGTCATTCTACATCTGTCAAGCACAAAATTTACTCCAATTAACATCAAATGGTGAAACCAAAGTGAGTTCGACCCTCAGTTATTTGCTGCAAAAGTACGGGCCGACGCTGACCATCGAAGAGCTGGCCGAGGTGCTGAAGCGCAAGCCTGGCGGCCTCCGTGCCGTCCTGTCCATGCGTACCGAGACATGGGCATCCGAGCTGCATAACAGAAAGGTCTATGTGGGTCGGCGCGTCCATTTTCCGACCGAGGCGGTTGCTGATCTGCTGGCCGGTGAACTGCTTCATAAGGAGGCCGACGAATGAGCAACCTTCCCTCAGAGTTGGCAGAGTGGAGAGCGACCCAAACCAATCGGCGTAAGGATGCTTTGGTGGCTTTTCTGGCTGTGCGTGCTGACGTGATGGAGGCCCGCCAGTCCGGCTATGCGTACAAAACCACTTGGGAGCATCTGCACGAAATAGGGCGGTTCCAGTATCGATACGAAACCTTCCTCAGATACGCCAAGCGGTACATCACGAATGTGCATGGTGACCAGGACGCCACGGTAAAAATAACCGACCAGAAGAATGGCGGCGACAAGTCCAAGCCGAAGCAGTCCGTCGAACCGAAGAAGACTATCTCGCCCCTGCTCAATGGTGAGCTGGTTAAGAACGGTGACGAGTAATGGGAAAGAGCCTGTCAGATCGAATTTCGGAGCGAGCAAAGGCCAAACCTTCGCCGTCCGGGAGCAATGCTAACCGAGCCGTTTTGCTGGCAATACGGGATGACGTAGAGAAGGCGCTCGATGACGGTTGGTCAATTCTTGCCGTGTACCAAACGCTCCACGAAGAGCGCGTCGTGACGTTCAGCTACCAGGCGTTTCGAAGATATGTGAATGCCCTCGTTTTGAATCATCCGAAGCCCGAAGAAATGGCCGCATCAGGTCTTAAAGCATCAGGATTTTCATCAGAAAAAAAGGCAAACAAGCCGACCGAGCCGGTGATGGTAAAGCCCACCGCTCCGGCCAGCTTCATCTTTAACCCCATACCAAATAAAGAGGAGCTTTTGTGATTAAAAACAGGCGTGAAATTGTGCAGTTTTCGTTCTGTCCGTTCTATCGCAGCGCAATTCTCGTTCAGCGGCATGGTTCCGCCTTATTGAACGCGAATAACACGGTTTTTGAACAAGACATGTACTGGAAATACGCAGTGGTTTTGTGGGCAGGATAGGTGAAGTTAGCCAACCGGCGAGCCGGTTATCTATCTTCACTCCCCCTTATTCGCACTTCGTGCTCAACCGGGTTCCTGCTCTGCGAGGCCAGGTGGCTAAAGCCACCAAATAACATCGGCAATTGCCGATTGATGAGCTTGTTTATTGATGTAGTTCAAAGGAGAGTGATTATGAAGACGTTCACCCGCAAAGTTTTAGCCGCTAAAGTCGCTCTGGTTATGGCCCTCACCGCCACCCCTGGCGTTATGACCTCCGCGCACGCCGGCATCCCCGTCATCGACGGCGCGAATCTCACGCAAACCGTCATGTCCGCCATTGAGAATGTGGCGCAGACGCTCAAGCAGATTCAGCAGTATCAGACGCAGTTGCAGCAGTACCAAAACATGCTCACGAACACGCTGGCCCCGGCCTCGTACATCTGGGATCAGGCGCAAACCACCATGAGCAGCTTGCGCAATTCCATCGACACCCTGCGCTACTACGAGAACCAGCTCGGCAGCGTTGATGCGTACCTGGGCAAGTTCCAGGACACCGCTTTCTATCGCAATTCGCCCTGCTACTCGGCCAACGGCTGCACGTCCGCACAGTGGGCGGCACTGAAAGACTCCCAGCGCTTCGGCTCGGAAGCGCAAAAGAAAGCGAACGATGGGCTTTTCAAGGGCCTGAAAAACCAGCAGCAAGCGATGGAAGACGATGCGCGCCAGTTGCGGCAACTGCAATCAAGTGCTCAAGGCGCGACCGGCCAGATGCAGGCGCTTGGCTATGCCAGCCAGCTTGCCAGTCATCAATCGAACCAGCTCCTGCAAATTCGCGCCCTCCTGATCGCCCAGCAAAACGCTATCGCAACCAGGAATCTGGCGTTGGCGGACCGTGAAGCGCAGGAAGCAGCAGCGCACGCTGTGGCAACCGAAGCCAGGATCAGTAAAACCACCAGTCCGAAAAACTGGCTCGACCTAACCCGTTAACAGGAGGAAGAACGTGAACAGAAAATACCCCATGCTTTTGCTTGTCGCCGAGCTATGGGCGCTCATGGCTTCCGGTTGCGGTCAGCGTGAATTGGACTGCAAGAACCCGCGCAACCAGGAGGAAAAACAGCAATGCGCCCACAAGGAATCGACCGAGAGCCGCATTGCTCCCACCGAGAAGCCGAAAAACTGGCTCGACCTGACAGACCCGAAGAGGTGACGGCATGAATGGAATCAAAACAACGGTACTCATCGGCGCGGCCTTGATGCTGTACTCGACCGGCGCTGCCGCCCAGCTCACCAATCAAGGCATGCTCGACCAAGTAGTAACGGCGTTCGCCACCCGTGCGGCGAGCTGGCAAGCCGTGGTGATGAACGCCGCCATGTGGCTGTTCTGGACATTAGGCACCATCAGCCTGGTGTGGACGGGCGGCATGCTCATTCTGCGCAAGGCCGACATTGGCGAGTTCTTCGCGGAGTTCTTCCGCTTTATCATGTTTTTCGGGTTTTTCTTGTGGCTGCTCAGAAATGGGCCTGCGTTCGCGTCCTCGATTATTCAATCCTTGCAGAAACTTGGGGAGCAGGCATCTGGCATTTCGTCGATCATGCCATCCGGCATCGTTGATGTTGGCTTCATGATCTGGAAGCAGGCTATCACCAACCTGTCGGTATGGAGTCCTATCGACAGCTTCGTGGGAACAGCGATTAGCGCGGGGATCATGCTCCTGCTCGCAGCCGTCGCGGTGAACATGCTCCTGCTCATGGTGTCGGCGTGGATTTTGATGTACGCGGGAATTTTCTTTCTTGGGTTCGGCGGTTCGCGTTGGACTTCCGATATGGCAATCAATTACTACAAGACTGTTCTCGGTGTGGCGGTTCAGTTGTTCGCAATGATTTTGCTGGTCGGTATTGGTAATGACCTGCTGACGAGCTTTTACGCGAAGATGAACACGGGTCGGCTCAATTTCGAAGAGCTGGGCGTGATGCTGGTTTTCTGTTTTGCCTTGTTGATGTTGGTCGGCAAAGTGCCAGGCCTTATCTCTGGGATCATCACGGGCGCAAGTATTGGCAATGCAGGTATCGGTAATTTTGGTGCGGGCGCGATAGCTGGTGCCGCAATGGGTGCAGCCGGGACGGCAGCGACGGTGGCCAGCATGGCCGGTGCGGCGGTGACCGCAGGGGCAACGAGCATGGCCGGTGGTGCCCAAGCGGTGATGGCGGCCTTTTCAAAAGCGAACGCCTCCGAAAGCGCGGGCGGAGGCGGCTCAAAAGACTTTATGTCAGCCGCCAGCGGAGGCGGCAGCGATTCGGGCGGCGGGGATAGTGGCGGCGGCAGTGCTCTTGCGGCGGCTATGGGTGACTCTGGCGGCGGTAGCTCTAAAGACTTCATGGCATCCGGCGGTGGTGCACCTGGCGAACAAAAATCGGGCGGCATGGCTTCTGCAGCGGCCAAGGTTGGCAGAGTGGCGGCAGGGACAGCCGCGAACCTGGCGCAAGGATCATGGGACGTCGCAAAAGCCAAGGCCGGCGGGCTGAAAGACGCCGCACTGGACCGTATCGGCGAGACCACAGGCGGGAAGATCGCGGCGGCTATCAAGGCCAGCGACATCCAGGAACCAGCGTTCAGTGAAGATAGCCTTGGCGCAGGAAATGGCGGCGGCAATGCAAATGATGAGGTTGCCGCCTTCACGAACAGAACGAATGGCGGCGGAGGGGAGAATGACACCAGCACAGCGTCGGGCACATCCGACAAGCAGTCTGGTACCGCCACGGCCAGCACCAAGTCTGCTTTTGATTAACGCCAGGAGGAACAGTATATGAATACCGCAATCACCCATGACCGCATCGAGCGTTACACCTACGTCTTGAATGACCTGCTAGCAGTCGCCGAAGCCCACACTCAAGGCCGGGTGCGCCGTCCGCGCCAGGTGGTGGTGGATCTTCTCGATGCCATGACGAATGCTTGCATCATGTTGAACTGCCAGGTGGCAGGTGGGCCGCAGCCGAAGCATCACGACATTGAAGCCATCAAGCAGCAGGCCGCCCGAGTGATGGCGTCCACCAGACGCAGGGCTTGACGGAGGCGTGTCGTGGCCACCACCTCGGTAAAGAAGGTAAGAAGAATAAGAATATTATTCTTCTTACCTTACCGGAGCAGTGCTGACACATAGTACAAAGTGTCGGAAA
>CAYGMS010000149.1:0-6208 GCA_964350905.1 uncultured Thiobacillus sp.
GCCCATGCGCCAAGGGTTGCTTTCATCAGAGTGGATTTCATGGTGTCGCTCCTGTTCAGTTTCAGTGATGTCGCTGGCGTGGTGTCAGCGTACAACTGCACTGTAGGTGCGCTCTGTAAGCGCCATGTTTGGCGCGGGTAACAAGGTGTAACCCTATGTAACTTCGCTGCCGCCCTCATGCTTTGCCATGTGCTGCCGATTCACCGAATAGATAAGCGTAATTCCAAGTGCAGGTCCAGCGGGGTTCCCGCGTCCATCTACGTTAGAATCCCGCGTTTTTCTCATATAACCCGCGTCGCAGGAGACCCTGATGCAACTGAAGAAACTCACGGCTGGCTTGGCCGTGGTTGGAATGACCGTGCCCGTTCTGGCTTTCGCTACCAATGGCATGTTGATGGACGGCTATGGCCCGATCGCTGCCGGAATGGGCGGTGCCGCCATGGCCTATGACAACGGCACCGCCGCGCTGGCCAACAATCCCGCCACCCTTGGCTTGATGGCCTCCGGCAGCCGTATCGACGTGATGGTGGGTTTTGTCGGTCCGGACGTGAATACGTCCATGGGGATTGGTGAATCCAGTGCAGATGCGTTCTACATGCCGGCTTTCGGTTACGTGAAAAAGCAGGGCAAGCTGGCTTATGGTGCGGGCATCTACGGCCAGGGCGGCATGGGCACCGAATACGCCAGCGGCGACATGGCGCAGGTGGGTGTAGGCCGGGTGATTTTTCCGTTGGCCTATAGTGTCAATGACCGCTTCAACGTGGGTGGCAGTGTCGATATCGTCTGGGCGGGCATGGACATGGTGGTTGACCTAAACATGAGCCCGGCATCCAAGGAGATCAATTTCAAGGATGGCAGTGACTTCACCGGCGCGGCCAAGGGCTACAGCGTGGCCGCCAAACTTGGTTTTACTTACAAGCTTAACGATGCGCTGACCCTGGGCGGCGTGTACCAGACTGCCGCCAACCTGCCCAACCTCAAGGGCGATGGCTACAAGGTTGAAGGCTTCGATATGCCGGCTATGGTCGGCCTCGGACTTGCCTGGCAGGCAAATGATCGGCTCATGGTAGCTGCCGACCTCAAGAATGTGCTGTGGGGCAGCAGCATGAATACGGTGACTGTTTATCAGAATGGCACGGTGGTCGCTCCGTTCCGGCAAGACTGGGACGACCAGATCGTGCTGGCCCTGGGCTTGTCCTACAAACTTAATGACGCGCTGACCGGTCGCATTGGCTACAACCATGGCAAGAATCCGATTCCGGATAATAACGTCAGCTTCCTG
The DNA here is from genome assembly GCA_964350905.1 of uncultured Thiobacillus sp. Classification (GTDB taxonomy): domain Bacteria; phylum Pseudomonadota; class Gammaproteobacteria; order Burkholderiales; family Thiobacillaceae; genus Thiobacillus. Next base: position 1,283 of record CAYGMS010000149.1, read on the forward strand.
TGGCCGGCGATCGTTGAAAACCACTATACGGCGGGTTTTGGCTATGCCTTCAATCCGAAGTCTGAAGTCAATTTCGCGCTGAGCTATGTGCCGGAAGTGACAGTAACGGGCACAGGCGCCAACCCACCGAATGGTAATGGTGGCTTGCAGATCAATCACAGCCAGCTGAACTGGCAATTGATGTACAGCTACAAGTTCTGATGGTTTGATCGAGTATGCAAAAGGCCGGGGGCGATATCGCCCCCGGCCTTTTGGTTTGCTGGAGCGGCCTCCCGCTTCGTGGCAAGGCAGACTTTACTGCTTCTGCATATCGTCGCCGGGTGGCCCGGCCGCCTCGCTTGCCGGCTCATTTGAGCCATCCTGGGTGCCCACAGATTCTGGTGTGGGGTCCGGCGCAATCTCCGGCACAACCGTGGCGTCGTCGTATAACGGGCCCACGTCTTTCTTCATTTCCTGTGCGGCCTGGTCGACGGGATTCTTGCTGTCGCAGCCGTTCAGGATCAGCATGCTGGTCAATACGGCCAGCACACTACAGGAGGCGTGCCAGGCGTGCGTCCGTTTTGATCTTGTCGGGGCGGGGCGGGCGATCCCGGTCAGGGTTCCGCACCATTCAAGCATCTGCATGGGTTCGTCGTTGAGAGTTTGCCTGGTCTTGCTCATATTGTTTGTCCTCGTGTTAATAGGGGGCGGGCGGCGGCATAGCCTTCAACCGGCCTGACCCGATACCGTGGTCGGTGCTCAGTATCTGACCTGCAGATCGTTCCGGATTTCTTTCACGCCTTCCACACGAACCGCCACCCGTTCGGCCAGGACAATTTGGGTTGCATCGCTGACCCAGCCTGACAACTGCACCGTGCCCTGATGGGTTTCCACATTCACCTCTACGCCTTCCACGCTCTTGTCTTTCAACAGCTGTGTTTTGACCTGGTCGGTAATCCACGTGTCATCGGCATACTGGCCGGTTTTGAGTTTCTCGTTGTGGGCACGGGCTGCGATGAATTCGTTTTTGTCCAGGTGGTAATCAAGATTGGCGTCACCCTTCTGGAAGGCCTGTTTGTAACCGCCCTGGTCGGCAAATTCTTTCTGGCTGATCAGACCATCGCCGTTGCGGTCAGCGGTCTTGAAACTGGGCCCGGCCGGGGTGGCAAGCGCCGGGGTGACGAAAGCGGCGCTCAGACCGGCGGCAAGAAGCAGATTTTGCAAGCGCGGGTGTAAGGATTTCATGTCTGTCTCCAGTAGAAAAATTCAAACCGGCTGGCAACGGGGTGTGGGCCGCAGCCAGCCGATGCATGATTAGTAGCGCTTGGCTTTGGGCTCCTTGGGGGTACCGATTTTGCTGAATTCGGCGCTACTCAGGCTGCTGTTGCCATCGGCGTCGATGGCGAGGAACATTTCTTCACGGCCGCCCTGGGCCATGAATTCCGCAAGGCTGATCGTGCTGTCGCCATTGCTGTCATACGTCTTGAAGTCGGGCGCATCCTCTGCGGCCATGGCCGGTGCGCTGGCGAAGGCGCCCAGCATGGTGACAAGTGCCAGTTTCAGAACGTGAGGGTGTATCGATTTCATGCCTATCTCCTGTGGTTGAATGGAACCGAATGCAGATGCACTCGGAGCGGGATAGAGCGACGATCGTGCCAGGGGAAATTAGTCGAATAAAAACAGATAGATGTAATAGCGCTGTCGGCAATTGCCAGCGTGAATAGACGAAAAGGGTGCTTGTTTGTCGCCTGGGAGCGACGTGAAAGAGCTGAAGGTTTCAACACATTGTTTTAATGGCCATTTTTTGTTGCAAAGCGGCGACGCGCCGTCTGCTGGTGGATGGGCGCGTCTGACGGAACGTCCCGTTTCCATTGGACAGATTCGGCGAGGGTTGTTTAAAGCGGTGGGGTGCGGCGACCGGTTATCAGCAGGACGAGAAACACCACCAGGCCAATGACGAAGAGTATTTTGGCGATTTCGGTGGCGGGTCCGGCGATCCCGGAAAACCCGAATACTCCGGCGATGATGGCGACTAGCAGAAACGAAATGGCCCATCCGAACATGGTGTTCTCCTTTTGAAGTGAGTGGTCGTGCAGTGGTGCTTGACCAAGCCATCGCAGGGTGCGTGCCATCACGGAGAAATGCTTTTAAATCAAGGCGCGGATTTCAAACAGCCGGTTCTGTTGGCGGACGGCAAGGTGCAGATGTCGCCTGAAGACGACACTCACGCGCTTTCGTCGCGATCCTTGAATAGCGCAGGCGTCAGGCCGTGGCGTTGCAGCAGCCGATAGACCTCGGTGCGGTTGCGTCCAGCCAGACGCGCCACTTCGCTGACCTGGCCGTGGGTGAGCTTCAGTAGGGTGATGAGGTAATCGCGCTCGAACGTGTTGCGGGCCTCGGCCAGCGGCTGGATCTCGGCCGGTTTGTCGCGCAGGGCGCGCGACACCAGGGTGGCCGGGATGGTGGCGGTGGTGCACAGCGCGCAGCATTGCTCCAGCACGTTGTGCAGCTGGCGGATATTGCCCGGCCAGTCGGCTGCGGCCAGCATGTCCAGCGCATCGGGCGCAAAGCCGTGAATGCGGCGCCGGTATTTTTCCGTCAGCGCACCCAGAAAATGCTGCGCCAGCAGCGGGATGTCCTCGCGTCGCTCGCGCAGGGGTGGCAGCATCAGGTTGACCACATTCAGACGGTAATACAGGTCTTCGCGAAAAGCCTCGGTGCTGATTGCCTCTTCAAGATTGCGGTGCGTGGCAGACAGGATGCGCACATTGACAGCGCGCGTTTCGGTGGCACCCACCGGCCGGACTTCGCCTTCCTGCAGCACCCGCAGCAGCTTGACTTGCAGGGGCGGTGGCATATCGCCAATTTCATCGAGGAACACCGTGCCGTCCTGCGCGCTGAGGAACAGCCCGGGATGGTCGCGCCCCGCTCCGGTGAAAGCGCCCTTCACATGGCCGAACAGTTCGGATTCAAGCAGTTCGCCGGGGATGGCCCCGCAATTGATCGCAACAAACGGTTTGGCGTGGCGCGGGCTGGCGCGGTGGATCGCGCGTGCCAGCAACTCCTTGCCGGTGCCGGATTCGCCCTGGATCAGCAGGGCGGCGTCGCTTTGTGCGGCCAGCCGGGCTTCGGCCAGCATCGTGTCCATGACCGGGCTGGCGGTGACGATTTCGCTGCGCCAGCTGTTGTCGATGGCATCGGGGCTGCTGCCCGCCAGCCGGGTGGCGCGCTTCAGCAACTCGATCAGCGTGGGGGCGTCGTAGGGTTTGGTCAGATAACCGAACAGCCCGCGCTGGGTGGCGGCGACGGCGTCGGGGATGGTGCCGTGGGCGGTCAGCACGATCACCGGCAGCGACGGGTCGCGTGCATGGATGGCGTTAAATAACGCCATGCCATCCATGCCGCTCATCTGCATGTCGGTCAACACCGCGTCCGGGCGTGTCACCGCCAGTCGTCCCAGTGCGGCCTCGCCGCTCCCCACCGCCTCGACCCTGAAGCCATTGGCTTCCAGGCGCAGTGTGATCAGCTCGCGCAGGCCTGCATCGTCATCTACCAGCAGGATCAGCGGCATCTTCATGGGGTTTTGGGCGGCGCATTGCGCTGCTGCAAGGATTTTTCCAGGGCCTTGATCTGTTCCAGCTTGTCCTGCAATTCTGCGTTGCGCGCGGCGAGTTGCTTGTTCTCGATGCGCGCCCGCAGCGATTTTTTCATCAGCTCGATCAGGGATTGCGAACGGGCGTCGTCGTCGTTGATTGCGGCCAGGGTTTTCAGGCTGCGTTCGAGTGCTTCCACGTTGTCGTCGCGTTCCAGCAGCGCCGCCAGCTGAAAACGCCGGGCGTCGTTCAGGCGGGCGCTTTCCAGTTCGGCCAGTTCGCGCCGGCGCTGTTCGGCGGACAAGGCCGAGACACGCGCCAGTTCGCTGACCCAGACCGATGCGCTTGGCTCGGGCGCGCGCGCGCGGGGCACAGGCCCGTCGGGGGGGAGGGCGCAGGCGTTGAGTATCAGCAGCAGGCCTGCAAGCAATCCGGAGTGTCGTGTCATGGTGGCGGGGGCAAGTTTATGCGGGCCAGACTAATCGGGCCAGGTTAATCGGAAGCAGGTCGACCAGGGCGCGCGGTCGGTGACCTCGATCCGGCCGCCGGCGTCCAGCAGGTATTCGCGCACAATCGACAGCCCAAGGCCGCTGCCCTTGATTGCGCTGTCGGGTTGGTGCGATCCCTGAAAGAATGGTTCAAAAATCCGGCTGCGTTCGGCCTGCGGGATGCCGTTGCCCTGATCGCACACCCACAGTTCGACGGTCTGATCGACGCGCACGCTGTGCACCAGAATCTGCCCGTTTTCAGGGCTGAATTTGATCGCGTTGGATAACAGGTTGTCGAGGATGGTTTCCAGCTGATTGCGGTCGACTTGCAGGGTGGTGGCGTCCAGTTGCGTGTCGACCTGGATGCGGCGTGCGGTCAGCGGCAGTTGATGCCGCGCCAGCACCACCGAGAGCGCGTCCGCCAGGGATTGCGGCGTGCTTGGGCGGAGCGTGTCGTCGCGTGCGAGGCTGCTGTAACGCAGCAGGTCTTCGATGCGCCGCTGCAGCTCACGGCTGCTGTTGTCCATGATCTCGACGATGCTGCGCTGGCGCGCATTCAGGCTGCCCGCCAGTTCATCGTCCAGCAGCCCGACGCCTTCGCGCAGCGACGCGAGCGGTGTCTTCAGCTCATGTGAAACATGGCGCAAAAAGCGCAGCTTTTGTTCTTCCAGTGCCTGCAGGCGCTGGCGCAGCCAGTCGATTTCGCCGCCCAGCTCGACGATGTCCTGCGGTCCGCTGATCCGTGGCAGCGGGCCCAGGTCGGCCTGACCGAGCTGCTGGATGGCAGCCTTGAGTTGCTTGATCGGGCGGTTGATCATCCAGGAAAACGCGGTGGCCAGCAGCAGCGTCAGCGGAATCAGCGCCAG
>CAYGMS010000150.1:0-3432 GCA_964350905.1 uncultured Thiobacillus sp.
CGCAGGGTGTGGGCCACTTCCTGTGCGTGGCTTGTCGGGTCGACCTTGTCAAAGCGTGCCGCGACATGGCCGTCCGGCGCGATGATGAAAGTGTGGCGACGCGCAAAGCGCACCACGCCCAGATTCAGCAAGCTGTCGTAGGCGGCTGCCGTTTGCCCGTCGGGGTCCGACAGCAGCGGAAAAGGCAACTGGTGCTTGCGGGCGAAATCGGCATGCGAGCGGGTGTCATTGAGGCTGACCCCCACCACCGCCGCGTTCAGATCGTCCAGGATGCCGATATCGTCGCGAAAGCGGCAGGCTTCCCGGGTGCAAATCGGCGTGTCGTCGCGGGGGTAGAAATACAGCACCAGCCAGCGCCCGGCGTAATCGCCCAAGCGATGAGTCTGGCCGTTCTGGTCCGGCAAAGCGAAGTCCGGCGCCGCGCTGCCTTCCGGCCGCAGCGCCCCCGGCCGCAGCATCCACAGCGCCGCACTCGCCACCAGCAACAGCGCCGCCAATCCGCCCAGCATCAGTTTCAGCATGTGTGTTCTCCCGACGTGCATCATAGCGGGGCCGGAACGGCTCGGTAATCCATGCGCGATTCGGTACAATGCGCGCCACGCCCCGGTAGCTCAGTGGATAGAGCAACCCCCTCCTAAGGGGTAGGTCGGACGTTCGATTCGTCTTCGGGGCGCCAATATAACTAATAAAAACAATGTGTTGAATTGATATTTCTTGACAGGAATTTACAGGGATTTACAGGTCACAACACAGTTCACTGTGCTGAAATTGTGCTGCGAATCCGCGTAAGTCTGGCTATATAGGAGAAGCCGCCAGCAAGAAAAGTAAATTGCTGACACAACGCGCTTGACGATTTTTTCGTTGCTGGCATAATTTGAGTCGCCCGGGGGTCGCTCTCCGGGACCTGCGGGTGTGTGTGATTGCCACGGCACCCGTCCCTGCATGGGGAGCCGGCTTGAAACACAGCCGCCCGCGCCCATGACGGGAGCCGAGAGACTCAGGCCAGGCTGGGTACTCTGTGCCGATCGTGCCAACGCGCGCACACGAGCAAGACTGCAGCGGATTTCCGCGGCGGTTCTTGGCGGCGAGTTGCCGCGAACTGGAGTGATCCTTTTTCGCCGCGTCGCGGCAGAAAGGGACGCTCCGTGCCCCCAAAAAACGCACCTCACCAAGCGACCACAGCGGTCGCGGTCGCCGACTCGACAGTCGCCCAAATTCTCCAGATTCCTCCAGTGCTGGGCGCCGAACAGCTCGCCGCTCTTCTCGATCGCGCGCCAAGCTCAGTGCTGGCCGACGTTTCGCGCGCACCACATAAGCTCCCACCCTGGTGCGCGCTGCCCGGAACCCAGCGCAAAGTGTGGCTGACGGCGACGGTTCTTTCTTGGCTTGCGAAAAATGAAATCGCCTCAGTCGACAAGCCGGCAGAACCCACGCCCACGGCCCCAAAACCGCGGCGGGGCCGCCCACGCAATTCCGATCACGCGGCAAACCGCATCGCGAGCGGAAAGAACGACGCCGCCCCATGCGACGCATTGGTGGGGTGGAGTGCAATCGAAGATTTCAAATCTCCCAGAATCGGTGATCGTCTTTCACGCTCGACCGTCGAGCGCCTCGTTAAGTTGGGATATTTGCGCTTGGGCCGCGCGCTGGGCGGCCAGATCCGCGTCTCGGTCGTGGCGCTTGAAGAGGCTTGGCTTGCGCGAGAAGCAGCGCGAGACGCGAGTTGGGGGCTTGTCACGAGCCCTAAGCGCGGCTGCCGTCGTGACCCATTCGCCGCAGGGGCTCCCGCACCGCAGCGTTCGGAGGGAGCGAAATGAGTTCTCTCACGGGCGAACTGGCGGCCCCGGTCGGCTTGCGGGGTGCGAATGACTTCGCCGAGCGAATCGATGCGATTCGCGCGCGCGCCAAGCAGAAGGCAGAGCGCGCCCCCTTGCCTGGCACGCCTATTCCAGCTGAGGCGGCTCGGCTTCCGCTCTGGCCGCAGCCAGTCCGAGCTGTACCGAACGGTTTTCTGCGCTCAGCGCTTTTTGGCGCGATCGCCAAGGGCAAGCGCCGCTACCTCCAGGGCGAGCTGATGGCATCAGTCGATGGCATAGAGATTCGCTACAACGGGCAACGTCTTGATCAAGGAGATCTCGACGTGTGGGTGTGCCTGCTGCACGCCGTGCGCCTACAGGAGTTGGGCAGCCGGTGCCGGGTGACCAGCTACGCTCTCCTAAAGCTAACGGGAAGGAGCGACACGGGAAAGAATCGGACGACGCTGCAAGCACGGATTGAGCGGCTTGTAGCGACTGCTTTGACCGTCAAGCAGGGGCGCTACATCTTCATCGGTAGCCTGATCAGCTTCGCGGCTAAAGACGAGGAAACGCAGGGATGGGTTATCGAACTGGATAATCGTTTGCGCTCGCTGTTCGCCGGCGATCAGTTCACGCAGATCGAATGGGCCGTGCGCCACGATCTGGACGGCTACCAACTCGCGCAGTGGCTGCACGGTTTCTATGCAAGTCACGCCAAGCCGTTCCCGCTCAAAGTGGCGACTCTCCATAAGCTGTGTGGCAGCGAAATGGAGCGCATGGACCACTTCCGGGAAAAGCTGCGCAAGGCGCTGGGCGCTCTGACCGAGGCCAGCGCCGCCCGCGGCGTAAGCTTCAGCTTCGAAATTCGCGGGGACCTCGTCCACGTGGAGAAGGAGGGTACTGGGACACAGCAGCGGCACTTGGCGAAGAAAGCGGTCAAGCTCCGGAGACCTCGCAACTGATGCCGTTCTAGCGGTGGGGTGGTACCGTTCCAGCGAGGGGGCGGTACCGTTCCAGCGGCGACACATTCCACAGGCCAATCAGGCGGCAAACCCAAATCTATAGCGGGTTTTCGGTCTTGTAAAAATCAGTCTAATCAGGTTTTAATCTTTTCTAATCTCCTGGGCGGCTTTGCCGGGGCACCCCTGCGGGTTCCCCCGCCTTCGGCGGCTCCCCCTCCCGCCAGCATTCGAGGCAAAGCATTCAAGATCGGGGCTCCGCCCCTCGGGGCCTGTCGGCCTCCTTTACGATTCCATTCCGTAAAGAAGCACCGCATGCAGATTCCAGTCGTTCGTGATCACCCGATCCAATCCGACCTGATCACCAATACTGATTTTTTCTGATCAGGCATCCCACCGATCAGGATCACCGGTCTGGTGAGATGACCGCTCCCACCGCTCAAGGTGGCGCTGGTTTAGCGGCAGGTGTCTGAGTCGAGCATCCGCCAGGCGCGGCGGCCTAAGGGCGGCAGGTCGGCCTTTGCTGCCCATCAGACTGACTGTTCCATATGTCCGGTGTCGGCTGCGTTTACCAGTCAATGCCGACCATAACGGGCGCTTTTGCGCGTCCGCGTGGATGGGAGTTGTTAGAAGTATTTTTCACAATTGTTGCAGCGCTTCTCGGAGCAGCCGCTTGG
>CAYGMS010000150.1:3442-6202 GCA_964350905.1 uncultured Thiobacillus sp.
GGGCACGTGATCCATTTGCGCTCCCCGCTGGGTGAATCATTGGCAAAACGACCGCGTCTCGCCAAAGAAACCGCCGACCAACCAAGTCAGGAACTCGGAGGTCTTGCGGCATGCGCTTTTGGAACTCACGAAGGCAATAACCCGGTTCCTCTCTTTCCCGCATCGTGACATACGCTTTCCAAGAAAGGCCACCAAGGCAGACGATCAGCTTCGGCTTCAGTAGCTCAAGTTGCTTCGTCAGGAAGGGTGAGCAACTATTCACCTCAGAATTGCTCGGCACTCGGTCAGTACTTGCACCCGGACGGCGGCCAGGAAAGCACTTTGTCACTGACGTTTGATAGACGATGCCGTCGAAGTCACGTAAGCCGCAAGAACTAAACAAAGATTTGATTGATGCGCCTGCATCGCCTTGAAAAGGCGCATTCCGTTGATATTCTGTCTTTCCCGGCGCTTGACCAATAAGGATAACTGGATAGCCATCACCACCGCCAAAGATTGGCCTTGGAACGACACCATACTCTGACAACTTCGAAGCACATATACGGCACGAGCGCATTTCGTCGGCCAATTGATTCAACGGCATTTGATCTCCTTCTTGAATTCTTCTGACGTAGAAGTTATCGGCGCTGCGCGGCTTTGTCGCGCAGCGCCCGTATGGACTGCCGAGTTGGGCATTCAGAGTGGAAAGGCTGACTGTTCATTGAACGGAAACTTTGCCTTCACCAATTCCACAATCGCAGCACCGATCTTTTTTCCTAGCTGCTGCGTCAGAGAGTGGACAGTAATTTCGAACGAGTCATCCAGTACTCGCCACTTCTCCATCCAATCTGCAGGGAGTGGAACGCCAGGCGGCTGAATTGCAGGCGTCAGCCTGTGCACCATCCAGCCTACTTCGCAATAACGATTCAGGAACATGGCGAACTGCATTTCCTCAAACCGAGGCAAAACCGGGAGTGGCTCTTGCCCCTTCATCCATCCTTGCGCGGCAGCGAGTGACAAACGCGCGCCGTGAACCTCAAAGTCGAAAAGAGCATCCCACTGGGAAAGTTCGTCTCGTGTCTCTTGTGTGAGGCCACTATCATTCCCTGTCATTTTTCTGCGGACAACAAACTCGGTGTCCTTGCGCAGCTTTTTCACTGCCGCGATATCAAGCGGCTTGTCGGGCGTTACACCTTCGATGCTGTAAAAGTCGGTGATCTTTTGGAGAGCAGCCGAGGTCAGGATGAGATTGTCAAATGTGTTCCGAAGCAACGTATAGGCGTGATAAGGGTAGCCACAAATTGCCACCCGCTCCGCTCCGCATAAGGACTGGAAACCATGGGCAAGGCGTGGGACGAATATTCCGTAGAACTCTGAAAGTGGCGTCGTCACTTTCGGACGACAAATAGTGTTGATTAGCTCAACCGTTTCAAGAAAGAAGCATTTGAAAGCATCAGACAACGCAAGGTAGCCCTTGTACTGGAGGATTGCCTGCTGGTGTTTTTGTTCCTCATCGAAAAGAAGATGCGCTCGACCATAGGGAACACCATTACTTTCCGAAATAGTATCAAGTCGTTTTACAAACTCTTCAGGAGATAGTGTCATACATCACCTCAGCGATCCTTGGCACTCGAGAGAGGTTCGGTAGATGTGTCCTGTTTTAGGAGAAATGAAAACACTGTAGTTTTTATGCGTGATGCAAAAGGAGACCGGATCTGCCGGATTATGCTCCTGATTTTTTTTACCTCAACCATCAGGAGCGAAGCTCATAGGGAACGGCCAAGGTCACTGGCTGCTCTTAGCCATCATGCTGACGTGATACGGAAGTATCAGCACGGGTCGCAATGGCCGAATTGCGCGCATAGGCAACTTGGCTGGTTTCGGAGGGAAGCATCCATACAGACGCCTGCTATGGCGAACAGGTGCTCCCCTGGCACTGCGGTTGCACCTGTCCGGTCGCGGGCCGCCAATATTTTCCCCCTCACAGACTCATAGTTACAGTACGGCCGGTGATCATTACCGTCAGTCGGTGTGATCAGGTCGCCGGCCAGGCTGATCAAGAGCAGCGACTTCTACACCACGCAAGGGTTTGCGGTGTTTGCCCTGCTCGCGAATGATCGTCAAATCCGTGCAAGCTAGCTTATAGGCAAACATGGCTCAATCGCTTAATGATTGATGGAGCCATAAATGCCTCAAAACCTCGTCCCCCGAAAACTCCTTGCAATTGCGACTGCCTACACTCTCGGCGCCATCGCTATCGTCGTGGCCATCATTGCAGCCACCATATATCTGATCCCCGCACCCACTCCCGCCCAGCGTGCTGCATTTGAACGCTGGGAGGCATCCCAAGCCGCCAAGAAAGGCCATGACGTGACTAAAAACGGCGAGGTGGAACCGTGAGTCACCCTCGATGTGAAAAATACTCCGAAGCATGTCCCCGCACCCGGCGTTGGTCTGCACGGCTGTCCCGCTGGTTGTGGATTTGCGAATGCGATAGGGCCTTTGGCGAAAATTCCGACGGCTCGATCGCGGAATTACCGCTGCGCGGGGAGGCGGATCCAGGCGTCCTTTGTCCTAAGTGCGAAGCCTCGATGGCACTCGTCAGCGGATCCAGAAATGGCGACTTTTTTAGTTGCTCCCGGTACCCGGATTGTAAAGGCACCCGCCCTGTGACCAACGCGGGCAAAGGAGACTTTGCTTGAGCGCAAACCATACACTTACGGCGCGACTCCGCGACCTTTGGCTTGAGTTGAAGCTGTGGTTTGTTGCCTGGATCACAGT
>CAYGMS010000151.1:0-6200 GCA_964350905.1 uncultured Thiobacillus sp.
CCCTGCTGCCGCAGACCAATAGCGGCGTTTTGCAGATCGGTGACGCCGCCGTTCCGTATCGGTTGCGCCGCTCACGTCGCCGCCGCACGCTGGGCCTGACGGTGACGACGAGCGAGGTGCGTATTCATGCACCAAGCTGGACCCCCCGCGCCGAAATCGAAGGTTATGTACGCAAGCAGCACGACTGGCTGCAGCGTGCCTGGGCACGCATGCAGTCGCGCGTGCCGCAGCCCCTCGTCCTGGCAGAACCTTTGTCCGAAGTGCGTTATCTCGGCCGCGTGCTGGCGCTGGATATTCGCCCGGCCTTGTTCAGTGAGGTGCAGCGGCGCGGCAACACCCTGTGTATATACGCACCGCACGACGCCGACACGGGCACATTGATTCGCGCCTGGCTGCTCACCCGGGCCGAACGCCTGCTGGCCTGGCGGCTCGCCCGCATCGCACGCAGGATGGGGCGCGCGCCCAGCCGTTTCGCTTTGTCCAACGCTCAGACGCAATGGGGCAGTTGCACCCGGCGCGGCCACGTTCGCCTCAACTGGCGACTGGTACAGGCGTCGCTGTCGCTGATCGATTACGTGGCCGCACATGAATTGGCGCACCTTGTTCACCTCGACCATTCGCCGCGCTTCTGGGCGAAAGTGGCTGAGTTGTGTCCGGATGCGCTTGCGCGGCGCGCCGAGTTGCGCACAATGAGCAGCGTACTGTTCCAGGTTTGAGTTTTTAAGCGACGTTTTTATCCGCGAAGGACGCGAAGAAACGCGAAGTGAAATCTTGATCTCTCTGAAGTCTCGCTGCGGCGGCTACGGGGAGTCAGTTCTCGTTAGCACTGAATCGATTTTCTTCGCGTTTCTTCGCGTCCTTCGCGGACAAAATTGTTTTGAGGCCATGACCATGCGAATTCTTCACACCATGTTGCGCGTCGGCGATCTCGACCGTTCGATCGATTTCTACACCCATGTTTTGGGCATGAAGCTGCTGCGGAGCAAGGACTATCCGGGCGGCAAGTTCACCCTTGCCTTCGTCGGCTATGACACCGAAGACAAGGCCGCAGTGCTTGAGCTGACCTACAACTGGGGCGTGGGCAAATACGAGGTCGGCAGCGGCTACGGTCACATCGCCATCGAGGTCGACGATGCCTATGCGGCGTGCGATGCGGCTGCGGCCAAAGGCGGCAAGGTGCTGCGCCCGGCCGGACCGATGTCGCACGGTTCCACGGTGATCGCGTTCATTGCGGACCCGGATGGCTACCCGATCGAGTTCATCCAAAAGGGAACGGCAGGCTGGGCGCAAAGCGGCGCCATGGGTTGAACCCGCCATGGTCTGCGGGAAATTACTTGGTATTGGCTTCCCTTATGTCTGAATTCGGAGCGAATTGAGTTCCCTGGTTTTTTGAACGCTGAGTTGGCTGGGATCGGCTATCAGCCGTCACTGGCGGAGTGGTAAAAATGCTTTGCTGGGCAACCGGTGTAGTTCAGTAAGTGGCCAGCTGAGAAATCGCTACGGACTTTTGTTGATCGGTCGATGCGGCCGTATAAATTTCGCTTAAGAAAATGTTAATTCCGGATGAATTGTTGGGCGATATTCGCGGCTAACCCCCGCCACCTAGTTGAGCCTGACTTCACGCCCCTGATTCCACGGCATGTGCTTAAGCACAAGCGCAATGCTGCAACGCCCGAAGAAAGTCACCATAATGGTTCCCAACAAAAGGATTATGTAGATGAATAACCGCACCTCGGGCCATAAACCCAGGAGCGTAAAGGCAAAATAGACAACCCGGATCTGGGTCGGGAATGCGCTCAGACTTTTCTCTTGCGACAAAAAGAAAATAACCTGCATCGCGCTAATACCCATCACAACGTAATAGCCTGGGGGCCAGCCGGCGATTGCCGCAACAATGAAAGCCAGCGTTGCCGCCCAAAACCACCAACGAATGTCTGAGGCATTAATTTTTAGTTCCATATTTTTTACCTGTTACGGTTATCGAACTATGGCGAGATTCTTGTCGTTCAACAGCGGCTTTCTATTTCTTTAACAAGTCACCACAGGTGACTGATTTTTCCTGCTGCTGTTGTTTCCAAATGCGCTTCAACATCAAGCTTTGCATGGTGCCATCATCGCCTAGTTTCATGACCACAATTTCAATGGGTTTGCCGCCACCGCCCCCTGGTGCTTGAAACTTCACGCTGTCGGGCTTTTTCTTGAGCTCTTTCTCTACATTCCGCGTCTCCACTAAGAGCTTGTCAAAGTTTGGTATTTCAAATGTCAATGCGCCACCGTACATATCCGATGTTCCGACCATCACGGCGCACGAGTCGCCAACATTGCTGCTGTACCCTTCCACACTACTGAGTTTCCCTGTGTATTCACCGACCAGGTTTTCATACGCACTAGCCTGGAAGGCAAGGGTAGAGCCCAAGATCAAAGCCAAGTATCTGGATGTATTCATCGTATCTTTCCTTCTGTTGGTTTAGTCGCTAACGGTCATTAAAAGACCTATGGATCCGAACTTCTACCAATATAGGCGAAATCTGGGGTGTCGGATTTCTTTACATATCTCCCCTGGTACAGACAGCACTCCCCTCTATCTTTCTGATTTCCCACAAAGAAGACAAAAGGGTATGGATATTGCTTTGGCAACAAGGGCCGCACGGAAACTCATGTCAGATTGCCGTGCTGTTTGCACTGGGCCGGTGCAACCTCATAACACCATGGCGACCTTGATGTAGAAATGGAGCAAAACATGAACACGAACATAAAGAGACTGCTTGGCTGCGCTTGCGCACTTTCAATTGCATCGGTGACTACCGACTCGTATGCCACAGCGATTGCAACAACAGACATCAGCATCGACTGGACATCAATGCTTGTGTCGGCAGATCCCTCTCTCACCCTGACCCCCAATGCAGGGTTTTATGCGGACACTGCTCATCTTGGCGTGTTGCAGGCATGGTTCGATAACGTCTCCATCCCCTCAAACGATCTCCCGCATTTCAATTATCAGCCTCCCGCCACCCCGCTGTCCGTGGCTTACAGCAAAATTGAAGGGAGCGGCACCATTCAGGCGAGTGGCACCAACGACTCACTGTCCGGTCAAGTTTTTGCATCTGCCTCTGACAATGATGGAAACCCCTACACCAGCAATTTAATTAACTCCAATGTCACCCGACAATTACGCTACGACGTTTCCGGGTCAGGAGTGCTATCGCTTTCATTTGACTATGACATGGCGCTCCAGACCAGCGTTGCAGATCCTACTTTGGACTACGCAAAAGCCTTCGGATGGGTAATTATCTCTGTTCAGGAATATGCATTGAATGACAACGGGCAATACGACTACGTTGGGCTTTATCAAAACCAGATATGGGAAGAGTTACTTGATTCCAGCAATCAGGACGCCTTCTTTCTGAGCGGCACTTTAAGCCTCGACTTGCCATTTTCGAATGTGACAAACCAACTTGTTCTCATTCAGATGACCGGTCAAAGCCAAGGTTCAGCCGCATCCGGCATTGTCACGTCTTCGATTCCAGAGCCCGCGACACTTGCACTGATTGCTGTCGGACTGTTTGGACTTTCGTTTGGCCGGAGCAAACACATCCGCTGAAACAGGCACACCTCGGATTGGGTTACGGTCTAAGCGCTTGCTGGCTGCCTAGTTGGTCTGATCGACGACCGGCCCAATCGTCGATCAGGGCCCATGCGCGGCGAGGAGAAGACAGCCCCGAATAAGGGCTCGTTGCCGCGCAATGGATTGCTTCTGGCCGGTGGCTGCTGGTCAGACATGCCTGAATCGCCGTGGGGGAGAACCCTTTTACAAGCTTTCTGAATTTTTCAGCCTAGGGAAAATTGCACACAAAACGATAAGCCCCACATTAAGCCGAAGCAACACGGCTTCACTCCAATCCGGCGCACCGCACCCGCGTTCGCAGACCATCCAACTCCTCCAGCAAATCAGCCATCAGCGCAGCCAGCTCCGGGACGGCTTCGAAATCGCGCTCCAGCTGCCACATCCGGCGTGCCCGTAGCAGGCTGGCGGCGGAGAACCGCCAGGTGCCGGCCACGCTTTCGGCATGCGGGAACAGGTCGGCTTCGAGGTGGCTGATCAGCCAGGCCTGCTCCACTCCGCAGGTGGCGGCCAGTTGCTCCACGGTCAGCCAGGATTCCTCCATCAGGCTGCCGATCAATACGTCATCGTTTTGCATGGTTCACGCCTTCACGTCGCGGCGCGGGTCGAACGCGAGGTCGCGCGCCATGGATTCATACAGTTGCCGGGCTTTCTGGGTGTCGGCCGGCGGCAGCACCACGTGCAGGTCGAGCAGCAGGTCGCCCGGCGGATTGCCGGGAAGCCCCTTGCCGCGTACCCGCAATGATCGCCCGCTCTGTGCCCCCTCGGGAATGCGCACCTTGACGCTGCCATGCGGAAGATCCACTTCAACGATGCTGCCCAGTGCGGCTTCCCATGGTGCCAGCGGCAGGCGCTGGTGCAGGTCGCGTCCTTCCACGTGGTAACGCGGATGCGGTTTGAACTGCACTTCCAGCAACAGGTCGCCGGCTGTTGCGCCGCCCATGCCGGGTGCGCCCTGTCCGGCCAGGCGGATGATCTGGCCGGGGCGCACGCCCACGGGAATTTTCACGTTGAGCGTGTGGGTGGCGAGCTGGACCCGGCCTTGGGCATCCATCTGCGGCACGCGCAGCGAAATCTGCCGGGTGGCGCCGCTGAAGGCGTCTTCCAGGTCGAGCAGCACCTTGGCGTGGTGATCCTCGCCCTGTGTCCGGAAGCTGCCATGGGTGCGGCGGGCGCCTTTGGGTGCGCCACCCATATGCCCGAACAGCTCGGAGAAAAAGTCGCTGAAGCCTGCAGCCTCGTGCGGCGAAAAACCCTGCCCGGAAAACTCGAATCCGGCATCCCAGTCCGGCGGCGGCCGGAACGCCTCGCCGGGCTGGTAGCCGCTTCCCACCTGGTCGTAGGCGGCACGCTTTTCCGGGTCCGACAGTACGGCGTAGGCTTCGTTGACCTCCTTCATGCGCAGCTCGGCGTCGGCTTCCTTGGAAATGTCCGGGTGGTATTTGCGCGCAAGCTTGCGGAAGGCTTTCTTCAGGTCGTCTGCCGTCGCATCGCGTGCGACGCCCAGGGTCTGGTAATAGTCCTTGAATTCCATGTTGTCCGAATGCTCTGTTTTGAAAGTTGATGTCCTGTTTGTAGATGATGGTCGTGGCTTCCACTATCAAGCAGTGCAATCAATCAGCCAGCCATTCTTGCAAAAACAACTATTCTGAGATCTGTCAGGCAAACATCAAGGGGCAGGAAATGAAACTGGAATCGCTGAAAGAAGGCTTGAGTTCGGTATGGGACAACGTGTCCGATGGCTGGCGCCACCTGACCCAGTCGGCCGCCGGGGCGATCACCCGCTTTCGGCCGGGCGAGCATGCCAATTTGCCGATCCAGGACGAGGTCGATGACGAGGGGTATCAGCCCGGCCGCGGCTGGGCGATGCTGGGTGGCGATGTATTCGAGGATGACGATCGCCTGGTGGTGCGCCTGGAAATTCCCGGCATGGAAAAGGACAACATCAACATCAGCGTGCGCGATGATGCGCTGGTGGTGAGCGGCGAGAAACACTTTGCGCGCGAGGAAACCGAAGGCCGCTGGCGGGTCATGCAATGCGCCTATGGCAGCTTCCGCCGGGTGGTGCCGCTGTCGATGCCGGTGCTGGCCGATCAGGCGCAGGCGAGCTACAAGCGCGGGGTGCTGCGGGTGTCATTGCCCAAGGCTGCTCCCGGCAAGCCAAAATCGGTTTCGATCAAGGTCGAATAGGGCCTCGGCCGCATGACAGTCGCAAGCAACTGAATGGGGCGGTAAAGGCGGATGCCTGCCGCCCCGCGTTATTGCAGTCAGCTGATCGCCTTGGTGATCAGGGGCACCAGGGGTTCCGGCAGCTTGATTTTGCCGGACAGGGCAAAGGCCTGGGCATTCTTCGACATTTTTTGCCATGTCTTGCGGATGATTTCCAGCCACTTCGCTTCATCGTATTCGGGCTTGCTCTGGGCAAAGGCCAGCATGTAATGCTCGATGAAGACCAGGTCGGCAATATCCTCCAGCAGCTGCGTTTCCGGATTGCTCTTGATGCCGCGTTTGCCTACAGCCTTTTTGACGCGTTCGATCATCGCATCGTCATAGCCGGCCTGGCGCATCAGTTCGCCGG